>JANQSB010000539.1 GCA_028284295.1 Myxococcota bacterium
CCCCGGCTCGCTGCCCACAGGATCGCGACCGCGGGCAGCAGGGCGAACGCCATCGCGCGCAGGATGCACACTCCATCCGCGGCGGAGACCCCGCCGATCCCGCCCTCGGCCCAGGGTGTCCCGACCACCGCGACGCCGACCGCGAGCGCCAGCCCCGCCGCGCCGGTGCCGAGACTCCCGCGCACGATCCCTTCGCGGCCCGGCACCACCGATGCCGCGCTCGCCACCAGACCGCCGCCGATCGCCAGGCAGAGCCCCAGCAGGACGCCGGACCAGATCGGGTCACCGACGACGCTCTGCCACAGCCCGGGCTTCGGCTGGTAGACCGCGAGAACCAGCGCACCCAGCACCAGGCAGGCGCCCAGCAGGGAGGCGAAGGTCAGCCGCAGCGGCGGGATCGGCTCGACGGGCGGAAGCTCCGTGGCCAGGCGGTCGATCAGATCGGTGGTGGGATCCCGACTCACGAGCGCCCTCCGTCGGGTCCGAGCACCCCGCTCAGTCGGGCCCGAAGGGCCCGGTAGCCCCGATGGGCCCTCACCTTCAACGCACCGGGGGTCACGCCGGCCTCCACCGCCGCCTCCGCCACGGTCAGTCCCTTGACGTGGATCAGCTCGACGGCCTGCCGCTGCTTGTCGGGCAGTGCCTCCAGGGCCGCAGCGAGGGGCGGCGACAGCTCGAGAGCGCCGAGCTCCTCGTCGCGAACGCCCTCCGAGAAGAGCTCGGGCTCCTCGACGGCCACCTCGCGCTGGCTGCGGCGGCCGCGCTCGCGGAACCAGTCGATGACGCAGTTGCGCACCACCGTGCGGACCCAGGGGCCGAACGGGCGCTCCGAGCGGTAGGTGTGGCGACCGCGATGGATCGAGATCAGGGCGTTCTGCACGACGTCCTCTGCGTCGGCGGGGGCAGAAATCCGGGACCGCACCTGCCGCCGGACGAAGGGGAGCAGCTCGACGAGAAGCTCCCGGTAGGCCGCTTCGTCCCCGGCCTGCGCGGCCGCCATGGCCTCGCCCCAGCGGTCTTCCGGACGGTCGCCGAGCCGAGCATCCGTCCCGTCGGGGTCTGCCATCCATTCTCCCGCCAGCTACGCGCCGCGAACGCCCCGGGTTACGGGCGGAAGACGTGGCGACCCGCGAAGCATAGGAGATCGCAGGTCGCGCCTGCACGAAACCCCGCCTCCGGTAAGCTACGGCGCGCATGGCGGAACCGACCTGGCTCTCGCTCGCCCCGGCCCTGGTCACCATCGGGCTGGCCTTCGCGACCCGCCAGGTCGTCCCTTCCCTGTTCGCGGGAGTGCTGACCGGCTCCGTCGTCCTCTACGTGCAGAGCGGCGATCTCGCCGACCTGAACCCCATCTCCCGACTCTTCCTGCCCGCCCTGGGATCGAAGAGCTACGCCCAGATCCTGCTCATCTACCTCTGGGCGCTGGGCGGGATGATCGGGCTGTGGGCCCGGACCGGCGCCGCCCGGCACTTCGCCGAGTGGGTCGGCAGCCAGCTCTCGGGCACACGTCGCTCGGCGCTGCTCTTCGCCTGGATCCTGGGCTGCGTCTTCCACCAGGGCGGCACCGTCAGCACGGTGCTCACCGGGTCGACGGTGAAGCCCGTGGCGGACGCCAACCGGGTCAGCCACGAAGAGCTCGCCTACGTGGTCGACTCCACGGCGTCGCCGGTGGCGACCATCCTGCCCTTCAACGCCTGGCCGGCCTTCGTGGCGGGACTGCTCGTGGGCACCATCCCCCTGGTGGGCGACCTCGAGTCGGGCGAGACCCTCTTCTACGCGTCGCTCAAGTACAACTTCTACGCGATCTTCGCCGTCTCCTCGACCCTGCTCTTCTCCCTGGGTCTGCTCCCGCGCGTCAGCCCCATCATGCGGCGCGCTCGGGAGCGCGCCATCGAGACCGGGCTGCTCGACCACCCGGATGCGCGGCCGATGCTCGTGGAGGACGACTCGCCGGAAGGACATGCCCTTCCGGGCTACGCCCCCCACCTGTCGGACTTCCTCGTGCCCCTTTTCCTGCTGCTGTCGATCAGCGTCGTTCCGATCACGCTCGGGTACCCCAGCCGCATCCCGGAGGCCTTCTCGATCGCGGTGCTGTCGGCGATGGTGATGGCGCGCATCCACGGCATGCGTCTCGACGACATCCTGGCCGGCTTCATCTCCGGCTGCAGCCGTATGACCATCGGCGCCATCGTGCTCGGTCTGGCCATCACGGTCGGAACCGTCGCCAAGGAGCTGCACACCGCCGCCTATCTGGTCTCGGTGATGGGCGACGGGCTGCAACCCGTCTGGCTGCCCGCCCTGCTGATGCTGCTCTGCATGGGTATCGCGTTCGCGACCGGCACCTCCTGGGGGACCTACGCGGTCGTCTTCCCGATCGCCCTTCCCCTGGCCTGGGCGGTCCACCCCGACCCCGGGTTCGTGCAGGTGTGCTTCGGGGCGGTCCTCGGTGGAGCGGTCTTCGGCGACCAGTGCTCGCCCATCTCGGATACGACCATCCTCTCGAGCATGTTCACGGGCTGCGACCTGATGGACCACGTCCGTACGCAGCTCCCGATGGCGCTCGGCTCCGCAGGACTCGCCGCAGCCGCCTCCACCCTCGCTGCGGCGCTCGTCTGAGCTCGCCCGGGCCCACGTCCAGGCCACGCCCCGACCGGCAGCCCCTGCCACATTCGCCTGCGCGCTCCCACATCCCTGGGTTCGAGTCCGGGTCTCGGGGGGGACGGAGCGCCATGTGCAGCGGGATCGTCGTCGTTTCGACCACTTCTTCGAGGAGCTCTCGGTCTCGCTCGACCGACTGGCGCCACGTTATGCACTCTGGCTGCGCATGGGAGAGGCCGGCCTCGACCCCGAGCGGCTGACCCGCGAAGGCGCGATCCGCTTCTGCCGTCTGCACCTGAGCGCCTTCCTGGGCGAGCACGAGCTGACGCTGCCCGAAGGGCGACGACGACGCTTCGAGCGGGCGGTGACCCGCTTCGACCCCGCCCACCCGACACCCTACGAGCACATGGCGCGGATCGGCCGACCCGTCGGCCCCCGGGCCTGACACCCCCCGGAAGCCGGCGATCCCGCGGGGCAGAGTCCGCGCCCTCAAGCTGGCCTCGCCGCTCACCGATCCGCACCGCTGAGGGGTGACATGTCCGTGCGCGTGACAAGTCCGGTGGTCCTGATCGAAGGCTCGGCCGGCAGGCTCCACGAGCTTGCCCGGCGTATCCGCCTGCAGGGCGCCGAACCGATCGTCGCCCAGGGAACCACCGAGGCCGGGGTGCTGATCCCGGAGCCCGGCCCGGATGGGGGTGTCGCCGCCGTCTTGCTCGACGTCGAGCTGGCCGGACGCAACCTGAAGAAGGACCTGCAGCGCCTGCGCAGCGCGGCGGGCTCACAGGAGCTCTTCTTCGTCGCGGTCGGCGAGGCGCCGGCGACCTCCGCGCGCAAGAAGCTGCGCTCGGCCGGCGTGCGATGCGCGCTGTGGGAGCCCTTCGACGACGCGACCCTCCGCTTCCAGCTGAACCGCGCGTGGAACGCGGACCGCGACGACCACAAGCGCCAGAGCCCCCGCATTCCCACCTACCTGCACGCGCAGGTCGGCGGGGGACAACGCGTGAAGGACGGCGTGGTGTACAGCCTCTCGGTCCAGGGTGCCTTCATCGAGGCGCCCCGCGCGTCGATGGCGGGCGCCAGCGTGGAGCTCGCCATCCGCCTGCCCGGCTGCTTCATCGAGACGCGCGGTCGGGTCGTGTTCGCGAACGTGCCCGGGAACCTGCAGCGACCGAACCTGCCACTGGGGATGGCCGTCCGCTTCGAGAAGCTCGACACGGCCACCACCAAGCAGCTCAAGTCCTACGTCAAGGACCGCCTCGCCCAGCTCGAGGTCTAGTCTCCAGAGCTGGTCTCGAGAGCTGGTCTCGAGAGCTGGTCTCGAGAGCTAGGGCTGCGGACGGCTCCCGAGCGACCGCACCAGCTCCTGCAGCGCTCGCGCACGGTGCGAGATGCGGTTCTTCGTGTCTTCTGGAAGCTCGGCCATGCTCTGCTCGTAGCCGTCCGGTTGGAAGACCGGGTCGTAGCCGAAGCCGCCCTGGCCGCACGGCTGGGCGAGGATCCGGCCCGGACACTCCCCGAAGCCCGAGCGCGCCTCTCCGTCCGGACCGACGAGCGAGGCCCAGCAAACGAAGCGGGCTTGCCGGCTCGCGCCCGGCCGCGCCGCGAGCTCGTCGAGCAGGTGCTCGACCCGGCCCCGGTCGTCGAGCCCGGCTCCGCCGTAGCGCGCCGAGTACGGCCCCGGCGCACCCCCCAGCCCCTCGACCTCGAGACCCGAGTCGTCGGCCAGGGCCCACTCGCCGAGCTGCAAGGCCGCTGCGCGCGCCTTCGCGAGCGCGTTGGCGCGATAGTCGCCGCCCTCCTCCGGGAAGCTCACGGGCGGATGTCCCGACAGATCCTCGACCCCGATCCCGGTGCCCGACAGGATCTCGCGGATCTCCCGAGCCTTGCCCGCGTTCGAGGTCGCCACGACCAGGCGCTCCGGCCCGGCGCTCGCCGGACTCCGGGCCACTAGGAAGCCGCGTCGAGTGCGGTGCGCTGGATCTGGGTGAGCTCCTCGACTCCAGCGAGGGCCAGCTCGGTCATGGCCTGCAGCTCATCGGCGCTGAAGGTCGCCTCCTCGCCGGTCCCCTGGACCTCGATGAAGCGGCCCTGCCCCGTCGCAACCACGTTCATGTCCACGTCGGCCCGAGCGTCCTCTTCGTAGGGAAGGTCGAGACGGACCTCGCCGTCGACGACGCCCACCGAGACCGCGGCCACGGAGTCCTGGAGGGGGCTCCGTTCGAGGTCGCCGCGCGCCTCGAGCCGACGGCAGGCGAGTGCCAGCGCCGTATAGGCACCCGTGATCGACGCCGTTCGGGTCCCACCGTCCGCCTGCAGGACGTCGCAGTCCACGTAGAGGGTCCGCTCGCCGAGTGCGCCCAGGTCCGTGACCGCGCGCAGACTGCGCCCGATCAGGCGCTGGATCTCCTGGGTGCGCCCGGACTGACGTCCGCGCTTGGCCTCGCGCTCGCTCCGGGTGTCGGTGCTGCCGGGCAGCATGGCGTACTCGGCCGTCACCCAGCCGCGACCCCGACCACGCATCCAGCCGGGAACACTCTCGTCCTCGCTGACCGTGCACAGGACCCGGGTCCGGCCGAACGAACACAGGACCGAGCCGAGCGGGTTCTCGGTGAAGTCGAGCTGCAGGTCCACCGGGCGCAGCTGCCTCGCGTTGCGGCCGTCGCTCCTCACCGGGCGTCGGCCCCTGCCGCACTCGCCACGCCCCGCCTCCGGTCGTAGTCGTCGCGGAAGGCCAGCACCGCGCGGGTGACCGCGTCGGCGATGGCGTCGCGACGGTCGCGCGCACGCAGCGCCTTCTCGTCCTTCCGGTTGCTCAGGAAGCCGATCTCCAACAACGCCGCGGGCATGCGAACCCCCATCAGCACGACGAAGGGCGCCTGCTTGACGCCACGCGACGGCACCGAGTCGATCGCGGCCAGCTCGGCCTGGGCGCGCTTGGCGAACTCGTTCGACTCCCGCACGTGCTCGTTGACCGCCATGTCACCCAGGATCGCGGACAGGGGATCGAGCTTCAACGAAGCCGGAGCCGTGGCTCCGAGCGCGCGGTTCTCCCGCTCGGCCACCTCGTGGCTACCCGCATCGCTCGCTTCCAGCGACACGAAGTAGGCCTCCATTCCCCGCGGCTTCGGGCTCCGGGAGGAGTTCGCGTGGATCGAGATGAACAGATCGCCGCGTGCGTCGTTGGCGACGGAGGTGCGCGTTTCGAGCGGAACGAAGTCGTCCGAGTCGCGCGTGAGAACGACCTTCAGTCCCTGCGCCCGCAGGCGGCGGGCCAGACGCTGGGCGACGTCGAGCACGACCCGCTTCTCGAGCAGCCCGGATGCACCGCGGGCCCCGTCGTCCTCACCGCCGTGCCCCGCATCCACCACCACCACGTCGAAGCGGTTGCGCGGGGCGTCGGCGGGGATCGCGGACGCCGGCAGCATCAGCGCGAGCGCGCACACGCCGAGTCGGCGGAGCGAACGGGCGCGTCTTTCGGCACGCGTCGGCGACGTCACGACTTCCCCCCGGCCGCGAGCTTACCACGCGCGCGGGGGCGGTCAGCAGAGCCTCAGTTGGCGGCCAGCTCCGCGGGAGGGGTGCGCTCGTTCGTGCGGTGGACCGTGTACTCCGTCCGCTCACCGAACACCTTCAGGGGAACCCAGGCGGGGAGATCGGACATGCGGGGCATCCCCGTGGTCATCGCGCCGGTCGGGTCGATCACCCACGGGTCGTCGGGGGTCTCGAACCAGAAGGTCACCATGTGGTGCTGCCCGTCCGAGGGTCGGTACACGATGGCGCGGAAGACCTCTTCGTCGGCGAAGCCGAGCTCGCGCAGACCGCGGAAGGTCAGCAGCTCGAGCCCGTCGCAGTCGTCCCCATTGGCTCGAAGGGTCTCCTCCAGCGTGGCCCAGTGGTCGATCGCGCCATCCGCCACGTAGTGGTGCTTGGCCTGCGCCTGCACCCATTCGGCGAACTCGCGGGCCATCGCGCGCTTCCGCTCGGCCAGGAAGGCCGAGTACTTGGTGCGGAGGTCCGGCGCGGCCATCTCGCCCGACACCGTCGGCAGCGCTCCCGGCGCGGACATGGCGGCCTGGGCGACCGGCGGCAGGCTGAGGAGGGCAGCGGGCCGGGCGCGCTCGCGCGACTGCCAGCCCGCGATCTTGCCGCTCCAGGGATCGTCGTCGGCGGGCTGCTCGAAGTACGCGAAGTGGATCTGCGGGACGAGCGCGATCCCCGCACATCCGAGTGCGAGGCTCAGTCCGAGGACCAGGCTCAGGAGCAGGGGGTGGGCTCGCCGCATCGCAGCCGGAATCGGCATGCGGGGCCGCGAAGTTGAGCGATTTCGAGGGGTTCTAGCTACGCAGCTGCGCGTTCGAAGCAGCCCGGCCGAACGTGGCGGAGCCACTTCCCGAGGCACCGCGGGCCTGGGGCGGCACGACTTGCGTGCGCGTGGACGAGCAGCTCGTCGGGGCCGGGAGTGGATCTACGGGGTGCGCCAGGGGCCGGTTCGGACGGCGTCCTAGGCGGGGATCATCACGTTCATCTGATCGCAGGAGCCGGTCAGCAGGAACAGGATCAGGAAGAACGCAATCAGGCCGGGAATGCCGCCCAGCACGTAGAGGTAGGACGCGAGATCGTCGTTGCGCTCGTTGTCGTCGCCGCCATCCCGCTTCGGCTCGGTCGCCATGGTCCAGCCTCCTGATTGGCAGGCGAGCTTATGGTCCCCCCGCCGGGACCGCACCCCCCAGCAACGATTGATTGCACCCGGCTGCAGCTGGCGAAGGCTTCGCGTCTGCAGCGCGGCAGACCTTCCCTAGGGTGCCGTGGCGTCCCCTCCGCGCCATTCCGGGGGGACGGAGGCGAGGTCCGCCTCGACGTGCAGGGACCGCAGACGGCGCTCGGCCTCCTCGATCGCGGACCGCTGGGTCTTGATCTCCTCCCGCAGCCGCATGCTGAGCGGCGAGGTCTGGGGATCCGAGGCACCGGGCGCCGAGACCTGCCAGCTCGACGACGACTCGGAGGTCCGATCCAGCTCGGCGTTCAGCTGCTCGAGCCTCTTGCGTGCCTCGGCGACGTCGGTCCGGGCCGTCTCGAAGCGGGAGCTCCACTCGAGCCGCGTCGCCCCGCCCCGCTCGGTGACCCCCGCCCCGAAGCCTTCCGGGAGCCGCAGCAGGTCGTCGAGCCCGACGTCGGGAGCCGGATCCTCGCCCTGTCGCGGCACGAGGACCTCCCCGTCGCCTGCGTCGGGACTGTCCGAGGCGCCATCGCCCTGGGCGCCGACGGGTGCCGCGGCGCCGAGCCCCAGCAGCAACCCGCCGAGGATCCACGTCGCGACCCGGATCCGGAAGGGAGCTGCGGGCTTCATGGCGTCGCAACTGTAGCGGAGCGATCCCGCCCGGTCGGAACCGGCTGCAGGACCGCCTCGCGGGTCAAGGGCCGCTCTCGTCTGCCGATAACGCCAGGCGAGACCCCCGCCACGCCGGGGGCTCGCTTTTGGTCGGTGTGGAGGACACAGGGCGATGGACCGCGACAAGCTTCACCGCCTGCTGCGGCTGGGCCTCGAGAAGGGGGCCTCCGACATCCACTTCCAGGTGGGCTACCTGCCCCTGTATCGGTTCCACGGCGAGCTCGTCGAGCTCCGATACAAGGTCCTCACGCCGAAGGACACCGAAGGGATCGTGCAGCACCTCCTGTCCGGAGAGGACGGCGGCCCTCCGAATCTCGACTTCAACGAGTTCGACCTCGCCTTCGAGCTTCCGGGCGAAGGCCGCTTCCGGGTCAACATCTCCCGCCAGCGCCGCTACTTCAACGTCGTCCTCCGGGTCATCCCCCTGCAGATCAAGGCCTTCGAGGACCTGAACCTGCCGAACGTGCTCGGGGACATCGCGAATCTCCGGCGCGGCTACGTGCTGGTCACCGGCGCGACCGGCATGGGCAAGTCCACCACCCTGGCGACGATGATCCAGGAGGTGAACCGCACCCGGAAGGCGAAGATCATCACGGTCGAGGATCCGATCGAGTTCATCTTCACCCACGACAAGAGCATCATCACCCAGCGCGAGATCGGGACCGACACCGCCGGGTTCCCCGACGCGCTGCGCGCCGCGCTTCGCCAGGACCCGGACTGCATCATGGTGGGCGAGATGCGGGACCTCGAGACGGTCGACACCTCGCTCAAGGCCGCCGAGACCGGTCACCTGGTCTTCTCCACCATCCATACCAGCGACGTGGCGTCGACCATCAACCGCCTCGTCTCCTTCTTCCCCGTCGAAGAGCAGCTGCAGGTTCGCGCGCGCCTCGCGGACAACATCAAGGCCATCGTGTCGCTGCGCCTGCTCGTCAACAAGAAGCAGAACGGACGCGTTCCCGCCGTCGAGATCATGCGGAGCACGCGGATGATCCAGGAGTGCATCAAGGACCCCGGCAAGACCCACGAGCTCACCGACTACATCGAAAGAAGCCGCGGGGACGGGATGCAGTCCTTCGACCAGCACCTGCTGGACCTCTTGCGCGCGAACAAGGTGTCGGTCGACACGGCCATGAACGCGGCCTCGAACCCGACGGACTTCAAGACGAAGCTGGAGATGGAAGGCGGGATTCCGCAGGGCGACGAAGAGACCGACAAGCCCGACGAGCCGTTCCAGATCGAGCCCGACGAGCGCTTCTAGGAGTCGACGGGCGACATGGCTCCCTCGCCGAGAACCCAGCATCTGACCGCGGCGCTGCGCGGTGTCGCGTCCCGCGCCGCCAACAGCAGCAGCGGCGGCTGCGCGCTGCTCTTCGCCAGCGACGCGCCGGACCAGGCTCCGAAGCTACGGGCCGCGGCCGGCTTCGCGTCCGCCGAGGAGGCCCGCAGCGCGGCCGATGCCGTCGGCGCCGACGCACAGGAGACCGCCGACACCCGCGAGCCCCGCAGCCTGAGCGCACCGGAACGGCTCGGCTCGCGCGCCGAGGGCGGCAGCACCTGCCTGCCCCTGCTCTTCGAGAACTCGTGCCACGGGGCGCTGGTCGTGGCCAGCCCCGGTCCGATCGACGACTCGACCCAGGTCGCTCTCGGTCAGCTCGCGAGCTCCGCCGCGGTCCATCTCGATCACCTTCGGATCCTGGACGAGGTCGAGGGCCTTCGAAGCACGGCCGACGAGAGCCAGTCCCTGGCAGACCAGAAGAACGACGAGCTCCTCAAGCTGTCGGAGGAGCTCTTCGCCCAGGACATCCAGCTGCTCCGTTCGAACGAGAAGCTCGGCAAGATCGAGAAGCTCAAGAACGACTTCATCGAGAAGATGTCCCTCGAGCTGCGGACGCCGCTCAACGCCATCATCGAGGCGATCATCTCGGTACTCGCGGGCGAGCACGACGCGATCTCCGATGGAGCCAAGGCCAGCCTTCGCAATGCTCTCGACGAAGGCACCTCCTTCCAGCGCACCCTCCAGAACATCCTGGACCTGTGGCGGATCAAGCAGGGCGAGCTGCCCGTCGAGCTCCAGGAGGTCAACTTCGCCGAGATCGTCGAGGAGACCATCTTCAGCGTCCAGGAGACCCTCGACGCTAAGCAGATCCAGGTGGTGAAGAGCTTCGAGGAGCCGCTGCCGAAGGTCATCACGGACCTGGGCAAGACGAACCAGATCCTCTTCCTCCTGCTCGAGAATGCAGCGAAGTTCACCGAGGCCGGCTCGATCACGATCTCCGCCCGGATCGAGAAGGACACCCTGCACTGCTCCATCGAGGACACCGGGATCGGCATCTGCCCCGACGACCAGCAGCTGATCTTCGACGAGTTCTTCCAGGTCGACGAGCTGTCGTCGCACCGCTACCGCGGAGCCGGACTCGGGCTCACCCTGGTCCGCGACCTCCTGGTGCTGCTCGAGGGCGACTGCAATCTGCAGAGCGAGCCCGGGCGAGGCACCACCGTCGGCTTCTCGATCCCCATCCAGATCGCCTGAGCGGCGCCCGGACGGCGAGAGACACCCTACTCTTCGGCGGTCTCCGCCTCGGCGGCTTCCCCGGCCTCAGGCGCCCCCTCGACCGAATCACCGGGGTAGTCGGGCAGCACCCGGGCCGCTGCGATCTCGCGCAGGGCGATCACGACGGACTTGTTGTCCTCGGCGTTCACCAGCGTGGTCGCGCCCTGCTTCAGCTGCTTGGCGCGAATGGCCGCCATCTGGACCAGGTGGAAGCGATTCGGCACCTGCTCGGTGCAATCCTCGATCGTGATCCGCGCCATGCCTTTCCCCCGGGAAAACCCTCAAAGAGCGCCGGACTCTAGACGACCCGCCCCCACCCCGCCACAAAGCCGCCCGCCCCGGACCCAGCAACCCGAAACCCGGCCATCTCCGGCGCCCCATCCCGAAAGGCGCCCGCGGCCAAGCAACCTGAAACCCGGCCTTCTCCGGGTTTCAGGTTGCGAAAAGAGGAAACCCCGGCCGACGACGTCAGCCGGGGTCCTTCAGCCGCCGCATCCCCAGGGCGCCCCGGGCCTCTCGGCCCCGGGCGCCCCCAGGATGGCAGCTGTCTCTCCTTGGCTACTTCTTCTTGCGAGCAGCCTTCTTCTTGCGGGCCTTCTTTCGGGTCGCCTTCTTCTTGGCGGCCTTCTTCTTGCGGCCCTTCTTCTTGGCGGCCTTCTTCTTGGTCGCCTTCTTCTTGCGGGCCTTCTTCTTGGTCGCCTTCTTCTTGGTCGCCTTCTTCTTGCGAGCCTTCTTCTTGGCGGCCTTCTTCTTGGTCGCCTTCTTCTTGGCGGCCTTCTTCTTGCGACCCTTCTTCTTCGTTGCCTTCTTCTTGGCGGCCTTCTTCTTGGTCGCCTTCTTCTTCGACGCCTTCTTACGAGCTGCCATTGCTTGGGTTACCCCCCGTGCATGGATCTGGTGATGCGAACTCGGACCGTCATACCCTGATGAGCGTTCCGATGAGTGGCTCGCCCCCCCGCCCCGCCTTCCTCTGTCTCACGAGTCCGGTGAGGAGGAGATCGCTCGCTACTCGCTGTGCATCTCCGAGTCCGTTTCTGCAGTGTTGCAGTGACTTCGTCGGAGGCTGCTCAGTGCAACTTGAAGCAAAATGCCTCTCTTCGCGTCGCAATCCGCGGCACTAGAGCCATTGTTGCGGGTGACGCTAACACCATCATTTTCGTACCGTCAAGTGAAATCCTGAAAAAAAACGCGGCGATGCACACGAAAGCTGCGTTCGACGAGACGGATTTCAAAACAGCGATCGCGTCGGGAACGGACGCACGCGCGTCGCGAGGCACGACGAACGAAGCACTCGCCAGGCAACACGAACACCGGTTTGCGTGGGAAGCGGTGCGGATCGACTGCGAAATCGATCGCAGTTCCGATGACTTACCAATCGCTACGGAAAGTCGCGGGCCCGACGACGAACGCGAGTCGGGGCGGACGGTCTGGATCCGAAGGCGCGGGCCGATGGCCGCGCGGAACGCGCGAGCTCTAGCGCTTGTGCTTGTGGCGCTGCCGCTTGAGAAGCTTGCGCTGCTTGTGCTTGCGCATCTTCTTGCGGCGCTTCTTGATCACGCTGCCCACGGTCCGTCCTCGCATGGCGCGACCGGTGTCGGTCGCGGGCCGCATTGGATAGGGACTCCCCTTCTCCAAGTCAAGCCGAGCCCGGGTCGAAGCGAGCTGGATCGACGCGGCTGGCTCCCGCGGGGTCAGGCCGTCGCGTGATCGCCGTCGTCGACGTCGCGCCCACCCGCATCGTCGGCCTCGGGCACCGGAGGCTCGGGCGCGGGGCGACCGCGAAGGGCGTGCCGGGCGCTTCCGAGCACGCGGTTCACGACGTGTCCACGCGGCAGGAACGAGAGGACCGGCTTGGCACGGGGACCCAGGGTGTCGAGGAGACGGTCGATCTCGGGATTGCCCGGGTCGATCATCCTCGCGCGGCGGAGATAGCGGAGGCTCTCGGCCTTGAAGCCGAAAGCGAGGTTGAGCTGCGCGACGTTGACGTAGAGCTCGGGGTTGAAGAACTCCTGCTTGACCGCCGACTGGCACAGGTCGCGGGCCTCGTGGTAGCGGCAGCGGGCCAGCCCGAGTGCGAGGCCATACCAGGAGCGGAGTCGCGCATGGGAGCGGTCTTCGTCGTAGAAGGGCCGCAGCTTCTGCATGGCCGCCTCGGCGTCGCCCTGCTCGAGCATCGCCCGGGCCTCGACGATCGCTTCCATGCTCGCGGTTCGCACCATCGTGTTCGACGCGGTGGCATCTCCCGCGAGCGGGTCGGTCCGGCCGGAGGCGTCGGTGGTCTCCGCGCCCGAGCCCTCGACCTCCGGGCCCTCGACATCGGTCGGCATGCTCATCACATCAGCTCCTGAGCCCTGCCTATCGGCAGGCACGGGCCGATAGCTGAGGCCGGTGCCCGGTCGCCGCCCGGCGCTGTCGTGCAGCTCCTGCGCAACGAGTACGCAGGGCGCGTGGCGAACTCAGCGGTCCAGCAGCTCGACCCGCTCGCTGGCTTCGAACTCGGTGCGAAGAGCCGCGTAGTCGTCGACGGCGAAGAGGCGGAAGGCCTCGTCGCCCCGTCGCCGGAAGTACAGCTCGTCGTCCTTCAGGCGGCGGCGATCGAAGTGCTCCTGCTTGAGGCTCCGGACGAGGATCTTCTGGGTCTGGGTGTACGGAAACTCCTCGACCACGCGCACGAAGTCGGGGAACCACTTGCGGTCCATCCCGCCCTTCTGCACCCGTTCCTCGCAGAAGGCGAAGAACGCCTTCGGATCGAAGCGCGCACCTTCCCGAAGCTTCAGCGCGGCCATCACCCACTCGTCCGAGACCGGGCACGGCACCCCGTAGGCGGCCGCGAGGACCACGTCGTCGTGCTCCTGCAGCATCCTCGCCACCTGGGCAGCGGAGAAGTTCTCGCCGTCCTTTCGAATCCAGTCGTCGGTCCGGCCGTCGAAGAAGAGGAAGCGCTCGCCGTCCCGCTCGAGGATGTGTCCCAGGTCGCCCGAATGGTAGACACCGTCGCGGTACTTGCTCGAGTCGGCGTCGGCGTTCTCGAAGTAGCCCTGGAAGAGCGCCGTATCGGGGGCCACCCGGCAGATCTCTCCCACGGCCTCGGCGTAGTTCGCGAGCTTGCCGTCGGGGTCGAGGCGAGCGGGCGCGCACTCCCGCCCCATCTCGTCCAGGATCTTCACGCGCTCGTCGGTCACCCGGCCCACCGAGCCGCGCGGGTCCCCCCGGCGCCGGAAGGTACTGATGGCGGCCTCGGTCGAGCCGTAGAGCTCGAGCATGTCCTCGAGACCGAGCCAACGCGAGAAGCAATCGATGTCGGGCGGCGAGGCTCCGTTCCCCAATGCGAAGCGCAGCCGGTTCTCGGGACTCCCCGCGACCTCGGCCAGGATGCGCTCCTCGTCTCCATCGTAGTCGCGTTCGAGGGCACCCAGGATGTAGTGCACCGGCTCGCCGACGTAGTTCCAGTAGGTGACGCCGTGCCGCAAGACGTCGCCGACGAAGTTGCCGGCACTGAAGCGCTCCCGGAGCGCCATGCCCGCGCCCGAGGCGAGCGCCGGTTGGAAGCCGAGGAAGAGCGCGTTCGAGTGGAAGAGCGGCATGCACGCATAGCCGACGTCGCCCTCGTCCAGCTCGAGGTTTCCCGAGACCAGGCGCCCGATGAGGAGCAGCTTCATGTGGTTGTTGTTGATGCCCTTGGGCAGCCCCGTCGTGCCCGAGGTGTAGATGACGACCAGGTTCGTCTCGGGTGTGACCTCGACGTCGGGGGCCTCGCGGACCGAGCCGAAGGGCCCGACCTCCTCGTCGAGACGGGCTCGCAGGTCGCGGTCCGGCGGAACCGCCCCGTCGACGTCTTCTCTCGGCAGCACGAGGATGTCGGCTTCGGAGAGGTGCTCGAGTTCGCCGCGAACCCGGTCGAGGTTGCCCAGCAGCGCCTGGTCGACGACCAGCAGCCGCGCCTTCGACTGGTTGAGGACCCCCGCCAGGGTCTCGCCCTGGAGCCCCGTGTTGATTCCGAAGAGGGTGAGACCCGCGTAGCCACAGCCCCCGTAGAGGGAGAGCAGCTCGAGATGGTTCTCGAGCAGCATCGCGACGTGACCCGGCCTGGCGTCGTCCACCGGCCCCAGCCGCTGGAGCAGGAAGCGAGCCATCCGCAGGCACTCGGAGCGGTACTCGCCGAAGGTCCAGCTGCGGTCGTGCTGCCGCAGGAACACCCGGGCCGCACGGGCAGGATCGGCGGCGCGGGCGTCGATGGTCGCGCCAAGGGTCAACACGGGTGCTTCGAAGCTGGACACGAGAAGAGTGAGCTAGAACTCGATGATCTCGAGGATGTAGCGCTTCTTCTCCTTGCCGCTGGCCGCCGCCATCAGGGTTCGGATCGCGGAGGCGTGTGCGCCGCCCTTCCCGATCACCTTGCCCAGATCCTCCTTGGCCACGCGCAGCTCGAGGACGTGCGCGTGCTCGCCGACCACTTCCTTGATCTGGACATCGTCGGGTCGGTCCACCAGGGCCCGAACGATGTCCTCGATGAGCTGCCTCATCATGCCGGTCTCTCCACCCCTCGCTTCCGCCGGCGACACACGCCTGCGTCCCGCCGCTGCACCAGATCTTCGGCCCTGTCCACCTAGTCTACGCCGAACCGGAGAGCGGAAGCGAGCCCCAACAAGGCCGCGTGCTCGCTCAGGGATCGGCCTCCGCCCGACGACTAGTGTACCCCTCGGGGCCGACAAAATCTCGTGTCCGACCGCGAAAAGCCGAGATATTCGGAGGCGGGGCCCGACCCCACCACTCGAAGGCATGAGACCCGGAAGCGATCAGGCTCCGGCGGGTAGCAGCGCGTCCAGGGGCGAGCGCCCCTGCTGCCAGGCGAAGCGGCGACCGTCGCAGCTCGGAAGCTGCACCACCGGCACACGACGTGCGACCCCGGTCGCCGAGACGACCGCCTGGTCGACACCGCGGGGCGAGCCGATGGGGACGAAGGCATAACGCAGCAGCTCGCTGGCGGCCGTATCCGAATCGAGCAGCCGGACCCCGTCGGCTTCGCCGCCTAGCGAGTCGGTGACGTGCAGACCCGACAGGTACACGTCGCGCCAGGCCTGCCCGGCGCGACCCATGCA
>JANQSB010000541.1 GCA_028284295.1 Myxococcota bacterium
CCCCACGACCTTGCCCGCGATGTCGGAGCCCACGTCGGCGGCCTTGGTGTAGATGCCGCCGCCGATGCGCGAGAAGAGCGCGATCGAAGAAGCACCCACCGCGAAGCTGTGGAGCACGGTGCCGAGGTGCGGGTCGGTCCGGAAGAGGAGATAGAGCGCACCCAGGCCGAGGATCGCCGTGGCGGCCACGCACAGCCCCATCACGGCACCCCCGTCCAGCGCCGTGAGCAGCGCGTTCGGCTTGGATCCTTCGCGCGCCGCCTGACTGGTCCGCACGTTGGCGTAGGTGGCGGCCTTCATGCCGATGAAGCCCGAGAAGAGCGAAAGGAAGGCCCCCAGCAGGAAGCACAGGCCGGCGATCATGCCGGTGCCCTGGCCCGTGAAGGCGATGAAGAGGAGGACGAAGACCACGATCGCGTACACCGCGAGCACCTTGTACTCGCGCATCAGGAAGGCCATGGCGCCTTCGCGGATGTACTGCCCGATCATGTTCATCGTTTCCGTGCCCTCGGGCAGGGCCTTCACGCGGAAGTAGAAGTAGGTGGCGGCGAGCAGTCCCAGACCGCAGGCGCCGAGCGCTACCAGGGTGAGTTGCGCGTTCAGATCCATCGTGGGGTCTTCCTGTCGTCTCTCGTAGGAGCCGCGCACGCCAGCCGGTCCGTCGCCGGGGCGTTCGCCGCGTGAGGCTCAATCGTCGTTCCGAACGAGGTCTGTCCGAAGAGCAGCAGGAGCTCGGCGCTCGGCTCTGGAAGCCCAGCCTCCAAGCCTGGCCACCCCTGGGGGCGGCCGAGAGCGCCGAAGGGCAGACAGTCTCGGCCCCGTGATTTAGCGACTCTGGCGCCCCGGGGAAACCCGATTCGGCAGCTTTTTCGGGGCGGTCGCTCCTTTGCCGTCGTGTCGGTCAGCCGACGCGCAGGGGCAGCGACTCGAAGCCGCGGATCACGGTGGACTGAAGGCGTCTCGGCAGCCCGTCTCCCGGCCGGAGACTCTCGAACCGGTCCAGGAGCGCGTTCAGTGCGATCTCGCCCTCCAGCCGGGCGAGTCCGGCCCCCAGGCAGAAGTGGACTCCCTGGCCGAAGCCCAGGTGCCGCTTCTCGCTCCGTTCGGGTCGGTACTCGTCCGGGGCCTCGAAGGCCTCGGGATCGCGGTTGGCGGCGCCGTAGGAGACGATCACCCGGGAGTCCTCGGGGATGGTCACTCCGCGGATCTCGACGTCGCGGGTCGTCTGCCGGCCGAGATTCTGAACCGGCGTGTCGAAACGGACCGTCTCCTCGATGGCGAGCGGAACCAGGCTGCGGTCGTCCCGCAGCCTCTTCCACAGGTCCGGACGCTCGGCCAGGATGCGCAGCTGGTTGGAGATCAGGTTGGTGGTGGTCTCGTTGCCGGCCACCAGCAGGATGATGAAGAAGCCGTCCAGCTCGGCCTGATTCAGCCGGCGGCCGTCGATCTCCGCCTGGACGAGCGCCGAGACCATGTCGTCGCGGGGACGCTCCCGACGCTCGGCGGCCAGATCGCGGAAGTAGCCGATCAGCTCCTGGGCCACCGAGACGAGCTCCGGTGTGGGGTCGGACTCGAGCAGGCCCACGAACGCGTCGGACCAGCGCCGGAAGTCCGACAGCCGTTCGGACTCGACACCCAGCATCTCGGCGATCACCAGGACCGGAAGCGGAATCGACAGCGCCGGGACGACGTCGACCTCCTCTTCGTCGATCGCGCCGACGAGCTCACGCGCGAGCGACTCGACGCGAGGCCGGCTCTCGGCGACCCGACGCGGCGTGAAGCCCCGACTGACGAGCGCTCGAAGCCGATCGTGGTAGGGCGGATCGGTGGCCGGCAGCGCCGCCGGCGGGTTCATGGCGGACGACGGGGCCGGCCCCGGTCCCTGGGCGCTGCTGAAGGTCTCGGGATCGAGAAGGGCCTCGAGCACGTCGTCGAAACGGGTCAGCAGGTAGCCGCCGTAGCGGGGCTCGCGGTAGACGGGCCGCTCGCTTCGCAGCTCGGCGTAGAACGGGAAGGGATCTTCGCGGAAGGCCTCCGAGAAGACGTCGGGATCCGTCGAGCTCATGGCATCCTCCGGGGCGGACCTGACCGCCGTGAGCGGCACTGCGCCGAGGCGGCGCCGACGCGTGCAGGATGCCACACGGCACGACCCGGATCCGAGGCGATTCGCGAGCGGATGCGTATCATCGCAACGCCCGCACGGAGAAGCCCATGAGCGCCAGCACCCCTGCGCCCTCGGAAGCCGCCAGGAGCACCTCGCTCCTGGAGGTGATGGCCTTCGTGTGGAGCTACTGGCGTCACGTGCCGTGGCGCTTCGCGGTCATGCTGGTCGGCACCGGACTGGGTGTCGTGCTGGAGGTGCAGATCCCGCGCTTCTCGGCCGACGTGGTGATGGTGGTGGAAGAGCTGCTGCGCGATGCCGCGAGCAGCGAGGACGCCTGGACGGCGGCGGCCTGGCTGGTCGGCGTGTTCGCGGCGACGTCGGCGGTCAAGCAGCTCTACCTGCGCAACTGGATGTACCTGGCCTCCCAGGTGATGCAGCGGATCGTCACCGACGGCTTCCGGCACGTACAGCGCTTCAGCCAGGAGTGGCACACGAACCACTTCGCCGGCTCGACCCAGCGCAAGATCACGCGCGGCATGTGGGCCTACGACTCCCTGGCCGACACCCTGGTCATCGACCTCGGGCCCGCGGTCGCGCTGCTCGTCGGGTTCACGACCGCCATGAGCCTGCGGGATCCGGCGCTCGGGCTCTACTTCGGAGCCGCGGTCGCCCTCTTCCTCGTCGTCAGCATCAGTCTCTCGGTCGTCTACGTGGCGCCCAGCAACGTGCTCTCGAACGAGGCGGACACGGAGGTGGGCGGGACCCTGGCCGACGCGATCACCTGCAACTCGGTGGTCAAGTCCTTCGGCGCCGAGGACCGGGAGAACGAACGCTTCGACGCCACCAGCGACGGCTGGCGCTTGAAGTCGCGCCGCGCCTGGCTGCGCTCGATGGACGCGGGGCTGGTGCAGTCCATCATGCTGATCGGCCTGCTCGGCGGGCTGCTCTCCCTCGTCCTGCTTCGAACCGAGACCGGCACCGAACGCGTCGAGGGCTCGGTCTATGTGATCGCCACCTACCTGGTGGTCAACAGCTACCTCCGCAACATCGGGTGGCAGGTCCGGAACGCCCAGCGTGCCATCAACGAGCTCGACGACCTGGTGACGATCCGGAAGACCGAGCCGCAGGTCGCGAACGAGCCGGGTGCACCGGCCTTCCGGCCCGGGCCCGGCGCGATCGAGTTCCAGGACGTCCACTTCGGGTATCGCAACCAGCCCCGCGCGATCTTCCAGGGTCTCGACGTGAGGGTCCGAGCGGGCGAAAAGCTCGCGCTGGTCGGCGAGTCGGGCTCGGGCAAGAGCACCTTCGCGAAGCTGCTGCAGCGTCTCTACGACGTTCAGGGCGGCAGCATCGTGATCGACGGGCAGGACGTCTCCGGGGTCACCCAGGAGTCGCTGCGGCGAGCGATCTCGGTGGTCCCCCAGGAGCCGATCCTGTTCCACCGATCGCTCGCGGAGAACATCGCCTACGGGCGGCCCGGCGCCTCGGAGGGCGAGGTGCTGGAGGCCGCCCGCAAGGCCCACGCCCACGAGTTCATCGCGAAGCTCGACCACGGCTACGCGACCCTGGTCGGTGAGCGCGGGGTGAAGCTGTCGGGAGGCGAGCGACAGCGGGTAGCCATCGCGCGCGCCATCCTCGCGGATGCACCCATCCTGGTGCTGGACGAGGCGACCTCCAGCCTCGACTCGGTCACCGAGCATCTGATCCAGCAAGCCCTGACGAATCTGATGCAGGGACGCACGGCGGTGGTCATCGCCCATCGCCTGTCGACGATCCGCCGGGCCGATCGCATCCTCGTCTTCGACGATGGTCGCATCATGGAAGAAGGCACCCACGCCGAGCTGATGGCGCGACCTGGCGGGCGCTATCGGCAGCTCGTCGAGATGCAGGCCTTCGTGCTGGACGACGAAGAGCCCGAACGCGAGACGGCCTGAGCGCCGGCCGGCAACGAACGCAGCGACCGCAGAAGGAAGGCCCGGAAGATGTCCGTGGAAGAGAACCGCGCCACCGTGGTGAAGATGTGGGACGCCCTGAGCGCCCACGACTGGGAGACCCTGAAGAGCTGCCTCAGCGACGACGTGCACTACGAGGACGTGCCGACCGAGGACCCGGGCGCCCGGGGACCCGAGAACGTCGTCCGGCGTCTCGCCATCGCGTTCGACCAGCTGAGCGGTCACGAGCACGAGATCCACCACCTGGTCTGCGAGGGAGACGTGGTCTTCCTCGATCACACCGAGCGCTGGACCTTCAAGACCGGCGAGACGGCGAGCCACCAGTTCGCGACCCTGCACGAGCTGAAGGACGGCCGGATCGCGCGCTGGAGCGACTACTGGGACGTCTCGGGCTTCGTCTCGCAATTCCCGGCCTGGTTCCTCGAGCACATGGCCCGGCACAGCGCCGCCGACTTCGGCGCCTGATCCGGAGCGTGCTACGCGTGGCCGGTGGGTCGCGCGGGGTCCGCGAGGCGCACCACGCGATGGCCCGTCGCCGTCGACAGGATGGTGTCGCACCACGACTCGCCGGCGTAGCGATAGCGGAGCTGAACGCCGCGGATCCCCCGGTCGAGCAGCAGCTGCAGGGCGTCGGCCGGGCGCGCCGAGTCCGCCGCCCGGCGGTCGGCCGCGTGCTTGAGTCGCACCTCGTCGATGGTCGCCAGCGCCTCGAGATCGCGGAAGAGCGCGCGCAGGCCGTCGTCGTCGAGCACGCCCTCGTGGAGGGCGGGCAGCGCGATCGGCTCCACCCCCTCCCCTTCTCCACGGCCTTCACCGACGGCGACCGCGGCCGAGGCGACGGCGCTCGCTTCGAGCTGGTCACGCGTCGGCCGCTCCGGGTTCGGCAGGATCGCGACCGCGTTGTGGGGCGCGGGGCAGACGTGCTGGCAGACCCCGCAGCCGGTGCAGAGTGCCTCGACGACCACCGGCGCCGCACCCTCGAATGCCATCGCCCCCGGCACGGGACAGCGCTCGAGACACACGCTGCAGGTCGAAGACAGATTGTTCAGGCAGTCGAGCGGCTGGATCCGCGCGGTCCCCAGCACGGCGGGTGCTTCGGGGCGGAGGGCTCCGGTCTCGCAGGCCGCGATGCACGGCAGATCCTCGCACAGCTGACAGGGCTCGAGCGCGGGCTCCAGGATCGGGGTGCCTGCCGCCTCCCGCAGCCTCGGCGCGGCCTCCCGGATCGCATCGTGCGGACAGGCGTCGCTGCAGTCGCCGCAGCGGGTGCAGACCGCGAGGAAGTCCGGCTCGGCGATCGCGCCGGGCGGCCGCAGCAGCGGAAAGGCGTGGTCGGTGCCTCGCCGGGGCGTCGCGCGCATCTCGGGATCGAGCCACGAGATGACGTCGGGAAGGGGCTGGCCGGGCCGCGTGACGGCAGCGCGCGCCGGCTCGGGCGTCGTTCGCCCGCGTAGCAGCTCGCGCCGCGTCCATCGCCCCTCGGACACGTCAGCGACTCGGGGCGTGGCCGCGGCCGCCCGTTGCCGGATGGCACTGCAGGCAGCTGCGACGCTCGGGATGGGGGGTGCGGAGCGCGGCGCGCCCGTCGGGTCCGTGACAGGACTCGCATTGCTCCCGCATGCGCGTCGAGTGCGGCACGGCGGGCGGCGCTCCCGGATAGGCCTGGCTGCCGCGCGCAACGGGAACGAGGCCTTCGAAGCCCGTCTGCGCCAGCGCCGCGGGAGGAGCGGCGAGCCGGGTGAACGAGGACGACGAGCTGACGTGACACTGGGTGCAGCTCGCGTAGACGGCATGCGGCACCCGGCTCGCCTGTCGTCCCGCCAGCGCGAAGCCCTCCGCGTGGCAGGCCAGGCATTCCGCGGCACCGCCGGAACGCACGGGATGGGGGACCACCGGCGGTGCCCCGTCGAAGGCACGCCGTGCGGCACGCTCCGCGAGCGCCGTGCGCACGCTTCCGTCGTCGCGGCTGTCTGTCCCTGCGAGATCGGCAGGCCGGGCCGCGGCTGCGATGCGCCAGGACTCGAGCCAGCCCGAGCGGACCGGGTCGCTGCCCCAGGGTCGCCGCTCGAGCTCGGCGTGAGTACGCGCCGGCGGCACCGCGGCCACCGTCGGCCGGACGAGCGGCTCCGGAAGCCGTGCGCGATAGGTCGACGGCGCGGTGCCGGTGAGGAGCCCGATCAGCGCCACGGCGCCGACGGACGCCCCCAGCAGCGCCACCAGACGCCCCGAGAACGGCGGCGCCGGCTCAGGCATTCGCGTCCTCACCGATCCGGCGTACCCGGGCCGCGCATTTCTTGAAGTCGGGTTGCTTGGAGAAGGGATCGTGGGCGTCGAGGGTCAGATCGTTGATCAGCCGCGATTCGTCGAAGAAGGGAACGAACACGGTTCCCCGCGGCGGGGCACCCCGCCCTTCGATCCAGACCGGCAGGTCGATGGTCCCGCGGCGGGTCTCCACGCGAACCACCTCGCCGTCGCTGATCGAGAGTGCCCGTGCATCGTCGCGGTGCATCTCCACGTAGGCGTTCGGCATGGCGCGACGCAGCGGCGGGATGCGCATGGTCATGCTGGCCGTGTGCCAGTGCTCGAGTACGCGTCCCGTGCAGAGCCACAGCGGGTAGTCGGCGTCCGGGGACTCGGGGGGAGCCTCGTAGGGCCGGAACCAGATCTGGGCGCGACCGTCCTTCGTCGGAGAGTGATAGAAGTCGAACTCCTGCCCTTCGGCCACGTAGGGGTCGTCGAAGCCGGAGAAGCGGAAGCGGGTCTCGCGCCAGGTGCCGTCGGGCTGCTCGACCACGGGCCAGCGCAGACCCCGCGAGGCGACGTAGACGTCGTAGGGAGCCAGGTCCTTGTGCTTGAGGCGCGAGAAGGCCCGGTACTCCTCGAAGAGCGCGCGATCGACGTTGACCTCCCGGAAGCGGCGCCAGTCCCAGATCGGCTCCGGGCCGCCGCCATCGCGCTCGATGTGGAACAGGAAACGACCGTCCTTGTCCTTCATGCCCGGGTAGCCGCGCTCGTGGAGTCGGCGCGCCACGGCGATGGTCTGCCACACGTCGTCCCGGGCTTCTCCCGGAGGCCGCACCATCTTGAACCACTGCTGGGTACGGCGCTCGGAGTTGCCGAAGATGCCGTTCTTCTCGACCCACATCGCCGACGGCAGGACCAGGTCGGCACCCGCGGTGGTCGGGGTGGGATAGACGTCGGAGACGATCAGGAACTTGTCGGGGTCGGCCACGCCCGGATCGAAGAGCTTGTGGCGGTTGGGCATGGTCTGCCCGGGATTCGTCACCTGGACCCAGAGGGTGGAGATGTCCCCGCCTTCGGCAGCGGGCTTGCTCCACTGCTCGAACATCTTGACCGTGTGATATCCCATCTCGTCGTGGATGCGGCCTTCGGGGAGGTTCCAGATCTCCTCGGCCTGCTTGCGATGCTCGGCGTTCTGGACCAGGCGCCCGCCGGGCAGGAGATGCGCCAGGGTCCCGACCTCGCGCGCCGTGCCGCACGCGGAAGGCTGACCCGTCAGGCTGGTGGGGGCATCGCCCGGGCGCCCGAAGTGCCCGGAGAGGAGGTGCACCCCGTGCACCAGGGTGTTGATGGCCGTCCCCCGCGTGTGCTGGTTCATCCCCATGCACCAGAGACTGGTGATCCGGACGTCGCGGCGGCCGAAGAGGTCTCCCAGCATCCGGATGTCGCGCGCGGGAACGCCGGAGATCTGCTCCACCCGCTCCGGGGTGTACTCCGCCACCGCCTGCTTGAACTCGTCGAAGGAGATGCTCCGGCCGTGCAGGCCCGGCGGGTCGCTGTCGGCCTTGAAGGCGCAGTGCTTCTCGACGAACTCCCGGTTCCAGGAGTCGTTCGCGATCAGCTGGTGGAGGATGCCGTTGGCGATGGCCAGGTCCGTGTGGGGACGAAACTCGAGGTAGTGCTGGGCATGGGCCGTGCTGCGGGTGCGGCGCGTCGAGATGTCGATGATCAGCACCTCGTCGCCTCGGGACCGGCGGTCGATCACCCGGGAGAAGAGGACCGGGTGCATCTCGGCCGGGTTGTTGCCCCAGTTGATCAGCACGTCGCAGTGGTCCAGGTCGTCGTAACAGCCCGCAGGCTCGTCGACCCCGTAGGTGGCCAGGAAGCCCGTCACGGCCGACGCCATGCAGAGCCGCGCATTGGGGTCGATGTGGTTGTTGGCGAGCCCGCCCTTCATGAACTTCTGGGCCGCGTAGCCCTCGGGAATGGTCCACTGTCCGCTGCCGTAGATCGCGAAGCCCTTCGGGTCGGCCTCGACGCGGTCGGCGATGACGTCGATCGCCCGCTCCCACGAGATCGGGACCTGCCGGCCTCCCTGCTTCAGCAGCGGCCGGGTGAGGCGGTCCTTCCCGTACAGGGCGAGCCCCACGTGGTAGCCCTTCACGCAGAGGAGCCCGCGGTTGACTTCTGCCTCGGGATCTCCGGCCACCGCCACGACCCTTCCGCCCTTCACTCCCACCTGCACGTGGCATCCGGTTCCGCAGAAACGGCAAGGGGCCTTGTCCCAGGAGACGCCCGGCTGCGCGGGACCCGTCGCGGCCGAGGCCGTCGGGGCGCGATTCGCCGCCGCCGTCGCCGCGGCCATGGCCGCGAGCTTCACGAAGCTCCGTCGATCGAGTTCCATCACCCTTCTCCGTGCAGCTCGGACGAGACCGCAGCAGGCGGTCGCGCCAGCAGATCCTCGAAGTCCGCGTAGACGACGTCCACGCCTGCGACGCCGGGCAGGGTCCGCAGCAGCTCCACCCGGCTCTCGATCTCTCGCGCGCTCCCACCCTCGAGGACCGCCGGCCATCGATGGGCCGCGGCCTCGCCGAGCGAGAGGCCGGACAGCTCCGCCCGCGCGGCGAGCCGCGCCGCCACGTCGGCGCGCGTCTCCGCCCGTGCATCCTCGAGCACCACGACCAGCCCCAGCACCGGCATCAGGAGATCCTCCGACTGCCGAGACCGGAGCGACCGGTCAGGACGTGGCCGGCGATCTTCACGGACACCGTGAAGATCCCGATTCCCATGGCCCAGATGCCCGCGGTGAGCTTCCACTCGGTGAGACTGGGCGTGTACTCAACCAGCTCGTGCATCGTGCTGGGAACGAAGCCGGGCACCACCATCCCCATGCCCTTCTCGATCCACACGCCCACGAAGGTGAACACGCAGGCCGCGACGACCCAGCCGCGCACCGCGCGGGTGGCGGGCAGGACCAGCAGCACCGCCGCGCAGAGATTCAGGGCGATGGCGGTCCAGATCCAGGGAACCAGGCCGCTCTTGCCGTCCAGCCCGAGGTAGAGGTAGTGGGCCGAAGCCGCGTGGGTGCCGCCGGTGTAGAACTGGGTGAACACCTCCGAGGCGAGCAGGAAGAGGTTGATCCACACCGTCACCCGCAGGATCGAGGTCAGGGTGTCGATGGCGCCGTCCGGGATGGCCAGCCGCATCAGCTCGCGGATCGCGTGCAGGGCCACGATCAGGAAGGCCGGCCCGGTCACGAAGGCCGATGCGATGAAGCGCGGCGCGATGATCGCGTCGTTCCAGAAGGGCCGGCTGCCCAGCCCCGTGTAGAGGAAGGCCGTCACCGTGTGGATCGAGATGGCCCACACCACCGAAACGAAGACGAAGGGGATGTACCACTTGCGGTTCAGGGGCTTCCCGACGAAGCGCGAGTAGATCATGTAGCCGGTGATGTGGAGATTGATGAGCAGGTAGCCGTTCAGGACGATGACGTCCCAGGTCAGCATGGACATCGGCCAATGAAAGCGACCCAGACCGGGGATCATGTGCCAGAGGCGGTCCGGCCGGCCCATGTCCACGATCACGAAGGCCAGGCACACGAAGATCGCCGCGATGGCGAGCAGCTCGCCGACGATCACCACCTCGTGCATGTCCCGGTCGTCGTAGAGATAGGCGGGAATCACCATCATGACCGCGCCGGCAGCCAGGCCCACGCCGAAGGTGAAGTTGGCGATGTAGAGGCCCCAGGACACGTGGTCCGTCATGTTCGTGAGGACCATGCCCTCGGCCATCTGGTTCGCCCAGGCGTTGACGCCGACCAGGGCGATGGCGGTGAGACCCGTCATCCAGGCGTAGAAGAGCGGGCTGCCGTCGAAGGAGATCTTGAAGCACTCCCACAGGAAGCGGGGATAGGTGACGAGGTGGGAGTCCTCGGCGGGCAGGGTCTTCAGTTCCGGTGAGTCGACGGCCATCTGGACAGCCCGGCCTCAGTCGAAGAAGTAGAAGAAGCGCGGACGCGTTCCGAGCTCTTCCTTGAGCACGAAGACGCGCTTGTTGTCGAGCACCCAGCGGATCGGCGAATCCGGATCGAGCAGGTTGCCGAAGACGCGCGCACCCGTTGGGCAGGCCTCGGCGCAGGCCGGTAGTCGGCCCCTCCGGGTCCGGTGGAGGCAGAAGTGGCACTTCTCCACGACGCCCTTGGGGCGCACCCGGTTCGACAGGTAGCCCTGGTCCGGGTTGATCTCCTCGGCTTCGATCTCGGGCTCGCTCCAGTTGAAGCGCCGGGCGTGATAGGGGCAGGCCGCCTCGCAGTAGCGACACCCGATGCACCAGTCGTAGTCGATCACCACGATGCCATCTTCTTCCTTCCAGGTGGCCTCGACGGGACAGACGGCGACGCAGGGCGCGTCGTCGCACTGCAGGCACTGGACCGGCATGTAGTACTTGCCGGGGGCGGGCACGGCATGGTCGTAGTGGGTCGCGGCGTGCTCGAAGTCGAGACTTCCCTGCTCCATCTCGAAGACGCGGATGTAGGACTGGTTGGTCGAGCGATCGTGGTTGTTCTCGTGGTGGCAGGCCTCCGCGCACTTGCGGCAGCCGTTGCAGACCGAGAGGTTGAGGGCGTAGCCGAACTGGACGCCGGGGATCGGGCGGTCGTCGGCCACCGAGACGTGCGCCCCCCGCTCGCGCAGCGTGTCCTCCTCGATGCGGCGAAGCACCCGCTCGAGGTCTTCGGGCGAGAGCTCCCGGTAGTGGCGCTGGAGGAACTGGTCGAGAGAGAGGTCCTCCGTGAAATGGCGAAGCGGCTCCATCGCCTTCGCGAAGGCGACCGCACCCAGGGTGGCTCCGAGCCCCGCGACGGTCGCGCGACGGGTGACCTCAGTCATGGGCGAGCTCCTCATGGCCCGCGCGCGGCAGGAAGCGGTCGTTCGGCGGGGGGGCGGGCATCACGAGGGGATAGGCGGGCGCGTGCGCGGCATGGCACGCCACGCAGCTGTCCCGCACCCACGGGCCACGACTGCGGTCCCAGAACCCGCGGCCTCCGCCGTGCGAGCCCTTGCTGAAGTCGCGCAGCTTGGGGCCGTGGCACTGACCGCACAGCTGCAGCACCTCGCGCATGGGTACGGTCGTGCCGTCGGCCAGGCGCAGACGGGTGCGGTCCTCCGGAGCATGGCAGCTGGCGCAGCCGAGCTCGCCGTGGGCAACGGAGATTCCGCCGTGGAAGTCCTGTGGCACCTCGCCCTTGCGCGCCAGCGCATCGGGATGTGCGGGGTCGTGGCAGGTCTCGCAGCTGACGCCCACCGAGGCTCCCATCGCGTCCCGCAGACCCGTGTCCACGGTCCCCAGGGACGGCGGATTCCGGACGATCATCGGATGCTGGGGCGCTGCGGGGGTCGCGGGCGGTGCGGGCATGGCGGGCGTCGCGGGCATGGCATGAGGAGAGGTCGGTGCCTCGGCGCTCGCCGAAGCCGTCGAGAGCAGGACGGCACCGGCCGCGCGCGCGAGCCACCGTCGCAGACCGGGCCGCGCATGACACGCGTGCCGTCTCCCCCCCCACCGCATCGCTCGGCGCCCCCCTGGCAGGGACGCTACTGGGCTTGGGGTTCCCGGTCGAGGGCGAACGCCACGACGTGGTCGCCCAGGGTGCTGCCGGCCCGGGCGTGGCCACCCGCAGCGATCACCACGAACTGACGGACGCGGCCGTCCTCGTACTCCACCGCGTAGCTCATCGGGGTCGCCTGACCGCCCGCCGGCAGCCGGCCCTTCCACAGCACCTCACCGGTCTCGGTATCGAAGGCGCGCAGGTAGTCGTCCACGGCGGCGGCGATGAAGGTGACCCCGGACCGGGTCGTGACCGGTCCGCCGACGCCGGGGACGCCCCACTCCGTGAAGGCCGCCGGGACGGGCACCGGCGACACGTCGCGCGCGCTGCCGTGCGGGACCTGCCAACGAACGGTCCCCGTGCGCAGGTCGACGGCGGCCAGGGTGCCCCAGGGTGGGGCGACGCAGGGCAGCCCGAGAGGCGAGACGAGCATGTCCCGTCGCATCCCGTACGGGGTCCCGATCTGCGGACCGTACTCGTGCCCGGGCAGGCGGTCGCGCTCCGCCTGGAAGTCCTCGCGTGCGATCAGGCGCACGAGCCACGCCAGATCGCTGCTGCGAACCAGGGCGAGCTGTCGCCGCGGATCCACGGAGATCCCGCCCCAGTTGGAGCCGCCGGCGTTGCCCGGGACCATGAGCGTCCCCTGGAGCGACGGCGGGGTGTACATGCCGTCGAAGCGATGCGCCTCGATCCGCTCCCGGCAGGCGCCGCGATCCCAGGGCGTGAGCCCCCAGGCGCTGTCGGGCGAGATCGAGTCGCGCACCAGCATCGGCGTCGCGGGGAAGGGCTGGGTGGGCGACAGCACCTCTCCCGGGGCGCCACCCTGGGGCACGGGGCGCTCCTCGAC
This sequence comes from Myxococcota bacterium, assembly GCA_028284295.1. Lineage (GTDB taxonomy): Bacteria > Myxococcota_A > UBA9160 > UBA9160 > UBA4427 > JAJDAN01. Next base: position 12,747 of record JANQSB010000541.1, read on the forward strand.
CGGCAGCAGCGGCTCGCCGGTCTCGCGGTCGAGCACGAAGAGCAGTCCCATCTTCGTGGCCTGAAGGACCGCCGGACGATCGCGTCCGTCCAGCGTGATCGTCGTCAGGGTCGGCTGGGCAGGCAGGTCGAAGTCCCACAGGTCGTTGTGGACGGTCTGGAAGTGCCAGGCGACGGCGCCCGTGTCCGCTCGCAGCGCGACCACCGAGCTGCCGTAGTGGTTCATCCGGTGGCGGTTGCCCCGGTAGTAGTCGGGCGCCGCATTGCCCGTCGGGACGAAGACCAGACCCCGCTCGGTGTCGACGGACATGGGCCCCCACACGTTCGGCGTGCCGAGCAGGTAGCCCGCCTCGCTTCGGGGCGCGGAAGCGTCCTCGAAGTCCGGCGGCGCCAGGTCCCAGGCCCAGCGCAACGCTCCCGTTCGCGCGTCGAAGCCTCGCACCACGCCACTCGGAGCGTCGGTGCGACCGTTGTCGCTCACCGCGGAGCCGACCACGACGACGTCTCCCGAGACCGCCGGCGCCGAGGTCACCTGGTACTCGCCCTTCCACTTCTGCGGACCGGCGGCCGGATTCAGGTCGATCTCGCCCCCGGTCCCGAAGTCCTCGCAGCGCTTCCCGGTACGGGCGTCGAGCGCGAAGAGCCGGGCGTCGTTGGTGGCGCCGAAGATCCTCCGCCCACAGGGGGTGCCGGGTGCGGCGGCGGCGTCCTGCCAGGCCGTCACGCCGCGACAGATCAGCTGATTCGCGTAGCGGCCCGTCAGATCGATCTCGGGATCGTGGACCCAGAGCTCCTCGCCCGTGGCCGGATCGAGGGCGATCACGCGGTTGAAGGGCGTGCAGACGAAGAGCATCCCGTCCACGAGGATGGGCGTGTTCTGGAAGGAGGTGGTGCTCGGAATCTCGCCGGAGCCGTCGGAGACGTCTCCGTGGCGATAGGTCCAGGCGACGCCGAGCGACGAGACGTTGTCGGGACGGATGACGTCGAGGACCACATGTCGCTGCCCCCCGTGGTCGCCCCCGTAGTCCGGCCACTCGCTGACCGTGCGCACGGGCTGATCGACGGGCTCGAGCCGGGG
>JANQSB010000552.1 GCA_028284295.1 Myxococcota bacterium
GCCAGCGCGACCTCGGCCTCGGCCCGGCGTCCGCGGTGCTGGAGCGCGAGCCCGAGGTTGTAGTGCACCCGCGGTCGATTCCCGAGCCGCACCCGGGCCTCGCGAAGCGAGGCGATGGCCTCGTCGAGGCGCCCGGTCTCCGCGAGGAGCAGGCCCAGGGAGTACTCGAGCTCGCCCCGGGTCTCCCTGCGTGCCGCGTCGTCGCGGTAGGTCGGCCCGGCCACGACCTCGAGGGCGGATCGAAGCTCGGCCTCGGCCTCGTCGTTGCGACCCTGGGCGTTCAACAGGTTCGCGAGGTTGACCCGCGCCGGAACGAAGTCGGGGCGCAGTCCCAGGGCCGTCCGGTAGGACTTCTCGGCCGCGCCCGGCCGGCCCCGGCGCGCTGCCAGCACCCCCAGGTTGAGGTGGGCCTCGGGGGTGTCGGCAAGGGCCTGCTGGCCGGCCCGGTACTCGTCGAGCACGAGCGCGTAGCGCTGGCGTTGCTCCGAAGAGAGGGGCGCGTCGGGGATCCCGGAGAGCGTCCGTGCCGCCTCGATCCGAACGGCGCGGAGTCGGTCACCCACGAGCCGGGCGAGCTCCGGGACCGCGCGGCGTGGCTCGACACCCGCGAGCATGCGGGCGGCCGAGAGCCGCACCAGGGGCTCCGCATCCCTCGAGCCCGCGACGATCGCATCGACGCTCCCGGGCTCGGAGAGCGAGTCGCCCAGCATTTCGAGCGCGGTCGCCCGGGCAATGGCGGGCTGCGCGCCGTCCCCCGCCAGCGTACGCAGCCGCGCCGAGGCGCCCTGCTGCCGACCTCGCCCCGCGGCCAGGGCCTCGCCGAAGTGACCGGGGAGCTCGGCGGTGCCGCGGTGTTCGGCCAGCGCGGCCGCCGCCCAGCCGGCGTCGCGCTCGGCGTGGCAACCCACACAGACGTTCGGGGCCCCGGTCTCCGGACTCAGATCGGGTCGCGGGACCCGAAGACTGTGGTCGCGCCGGGGGTCCACCTGCATGTAGGTCCGCGCCGGCATGTGACACGTCACGCAGGCGGCGCCCGGCGAGCCCGGCTCGTGCAGATGATGATCCCGCGTGTCGTAGTCCTTCTTCACGAGTCCGGCGAAACGCCCGTCGGGCTCGAGCCCGTGGCAGCGCTCGCACAGGGCGTTCCCCTCGGCGCGCAGGCCCAGGCCGTGCGGCTCGTGGCAGTCGCTGCACCGGACCCCATGGGCATACATCCGGCTCTGCAGGAAGGACCCGTAGACGTAGACCTCGTCCTGGATCTGGCCGTCCGCGTGGTAGAGCCCGGGAAGGAGAAGTGCGGGCACGTAGTGGTCGAGGAAGGGCTCTCCCGGCACCGCCCGCCCGCTCACCCGATGTCGCCTCGAGTGACAGGGAGCGCAGGCCTCGACCTGTTCCCGCGACGAGCGGCTGGTGGGATCGGCGCCGAGACCCCGGTCGGATCCGAGACCCTGCTCGCCCCGTGCCAGGGCCTCTGCCCACCGCGCGTGCGCACCGCCGGGACCGTGACAGGCCTGGCAGGAGACGTCGAGGGCCACCTTCTCGGTGGCATAGCGATCGCTCGACACGTCGTAGCCGCGCTCCAGGGCCGTCGAGTGACAGTCGGCGCACATGATGTTCCAGCGCTGGGCGGGACCCGTCCAGTGCAGGGGATCGTCGGGTGGGATCGGCTCGTCGGGGTAGAGCGAGAACCAGCGCCTCCGTTCCGTGTCCCAGGCGACCGTGAGCGACTGCAGTCTCCCGCGCGGGAAGCGGACCAGATACTGCTGCAAGGGCTCGACCCCGAAGGTGTAGGCGATCTCGAAGTCCGCGAGAGCGCCGTCCTCTCCCTCGGTCTCGACCCGGAAGCCGTCGCCGTCTCTCCGGAAGCGGGACGTGACGCCGTGGTGGGTGAACTCGGTCCCCTCGAAGTCGCCGAGAACGGTCTCCGGCGTCGCCGGCTCCATGGCCCGGTCGTGATGCGACTCCCGCCACGCGGCCGCCGCCTCGGAATGGCAGCCCGCGCAGCTCGCCGGGTCCGCGTAGGTCTCGGACGCAGCGATCGTCGCCCCGGTTTGCGCCGACTCGGCCGCGGGCTCCTCGCCGGCCCGCTCGCACGCCGCGCCGGAGAACACGAGGACCAGCCCGGCCGTCAGCCCTCTCCACAGCGGCCGCAGGCCCGCTCGCGACAAGCCGTCTCCTCAGTCGGCCGCCGGGGCCTTCGCGAGGATCTCCTCGACGCGCTCGCTCGGGTAGCCGAGGATCGACTCCAACACGATCCGGTTGTCTCGGCCGACCGAGAGCGCCGCATCGGGCACGCGGGCCGGGGCGCGGGACAGACGCAGCCGCGAGCTCTCGACGGTCGTCACCCCGAAGATCTCGTGCGCGGTCTCGACCCAGTGCCCCCGCTCGCGGAGCTGGGGACATGCGAAGAGGCCCGGCGTGTCCAGCGCTTCGTGGGCCGGGACCGAGACCGCCTGCAGCGCGCGCTCGATCTCGCCCGCTTCGCGCTCGCGCGTCCAGTCCGCGATGGCGGCCTCGACCTCCTCCCGGGAGTCCCGACGACCTTCCAGGTCTTCACGTCCGATCGCACCACACAGGGCCCGCCAGTCCCGGTCGTCGCGAACGGCCAGGGCCACCCAGCGGTTCTCGCCCGCCGCCGGGAAGACCGCGTGGGGGAACAGATCGCCGTCCTCGTTGCCCGCCGGGCCCTGGACGCGGCCGTTCACCGTGTAGTCGAGGAACGCCGGCGCGAGGAAGTGGAGGGCTGCCTCGGCCTGGGACTGATCGATGTACTGGCCCTCGCCGGTCCGCGCCCGATGCTCGAGCGCTGCCAGGATCGAGAGCGCGTTGTAGCGGACCGCAATGAAGTCCGTGTAGGCGCCGTAGGGACCCGACGGGGGATTGCCCGGCCAGCTGGCCAGCTGCTGGAAGCCGGTAACCGTCGCAGCCAGGTTCCCGAAGCCGGTGAAGCGTCGCCAGGGGCCGGTCTGGCCCATCAGGCAGCTCGAGATCATGATGACGTCGGGCTTGATCCGCTTCAGGTCCTCGTATCCGAAGCCCGCCTTCTCGACGACGCCCGGCGCGAACGACTCGGTGACGACGTCCGCCCAGCGGATGAGATCGTGGATGACCGCCCTCCCCTCTTCGCTCTGCAGGTCGAGGGTGATCCCGAGCTTGTTGACGTTGGCGCTCTGGAAGGCGCCCGCGCACTCCGGATGGGGGTTGCTGAAGTGGTAGGGCGGAATCGCGCGCAGCGTGTCGAGGTGGCGCGAGCTCTCGACCCGCACCACCGTGGCCCCGTAGTCGGCGAGCATGCGGGTCGAGCCCGGGCCGGCCAGCACCCAGAACAGGTCGAGCACCTTCACGCCCGCGAGGGGGGCGGCGGCCTCGCGGTCCGTGGGCGCGAAGCAGGGCGTTCTTCGAGGCTCGCCTCGCAGGGCGGCTCCGTGCTCGTCCAAGACCGGCGCCGGCGTGTCCGGCGATCCCGTCGGCACGCCGAAGCGCGTCCACGCGCCGGGA
>JANQSB010000554.1 GCA_028284295.1 Myxococcota bacterium
CCTCGATGGAGAGGGCGATCCCGTCCCACGCGTTCCCGCACGCGCCCCCCCACCCTGGCCGAGCTCGACCCGGTGCGACCGCGCGGCCTGCTCGAGCGCTGGCTCGGGGCGGACGAACGCCAGCGACTCGCCGCCCTCCAGCACCTGGTGGAGAGCGAGCTCGCCTACGACCGACTCGGCCTCTCGCCGGAGGTGCTGCGCCGTACCTTCCCGTGGTTCTACGCGCTGTACCGCGTCTACTTCCGCGTGAAGAGCGAGGGCCACGCCCACCTGCCGCCACGCGGGGCGGCGATCCTGGCCAGCAACCACGGCGGGCTGCTGCCCTTCGACGGCGCGATGCTCGTGCTCGACGTCCTGCTCCACACCGATCCTCCACGCATGCTGCGCTCGATCGTCGACCGCTGGGCGGGCGAGCTGCCGTGGGTGAACATCTTCTACGCCCGGGCCGGCCAGGTGATCGGGACCCGCGAGAACTTCGCCGACCTGCTCGGGGACCAGCAGCTGGTCCTGGTGTTCCCCGAAGGCGTGGCGGGGATCCGCAAGCCGGTGGCGCAGCGCAACCGCCTGCAGACCTTCCACGTCGGCTTCGTCGAGGAGGCCCTGCGCCTCGGAGTCCCCATCGTCCCGACCGCCGTCGTCGGCAGCGACGATCAGGCTCCGATCCTCTACGACTTCCCGCGCCTGGCGCGTCGCCTGGGTCTGCCCGCCCTGCCGATCACGCCCACCTTCCCGTGGCTCGGTCCCCTGGGACTGCTCCCCTACCCGGTGCGCTATCGCATCCGCTACGGCGAGCCTCTCCACTTCCACGAACGCTTCGGCCCGGACGACGCCGAGGACTCGCGCCTCGTTCGCTACCTCAGCCGTCAGGTACGGCATCGCGTCCAGCAGCTCGTCGACCGGGAGCTCGGCTGATGGGCGGCGACCCGACCCGCCGGCGGGTCCTGGTCACCCACGCCGACCAGCCTCTGGGGCGGCGCATCGTGAAGAGTCTGTTCTGGGACGACCGGGTCCGCCGCGTCGTGGCCGTCGGCGACGGCCCACCGCCGCGCAGCTTCGACCACTTCCTGGCCGCACCGGACACGCGCATGCAGTACGCGCGGGTGGACCTCGCCCGTCACCGCCCGGTGTCGGACCTCTTCCACTCCGAGACGGTCCGGGGCGGTGGCATCGACGCCGTGATCCACGTCCCCACCCACGGCCCGATCGAGACGCCCGGACGGCCGCTGGTCGCCGGCGTCGCCACGCGAACCGCCGAGGCGCGGCTGGTCCTGCAGCAGTGCCTGCAGAGCCGTCGCATCCACGACCTGGTGGTGCTCGGTAGCGCCTTCGTCTACCAGCTGGCTCCGGGCAACGCCAACCGACTGACCGAGGAGAGCGATCTCGACCTCGACCCCGACGCGCCGGCCGAGCTCCGCAGCTGGGTCGATTGCGACATGATCTTCCACGGCGAGGTCCACAACCACGAGCTGCGGATCGCCCTGCTGCGGCTGCCGACGGTGGTCTCGACCGGAGGCGCCGTCTTCCTGAACCCCTTCCTGTCCCCCCTGGAGCGCGGCGGCAGGCGAGGCCCCGATCTGCTGCCCCTGGGCTACGACCCGTTGTGCGCTCTCGTGTCGGACAAGGACGTCGCGCGCGCGGCGCGCCTGGCGCTTCACAGCCGTCACGCGGGCGTGTTCAACATCGCGGGCAACGAGATGCTGCCTCTCTCCGAGCTGGTCCGCTGGACCGGACACAAGAGCCTGCGGGTACCGGGACTGCTCCTCGGCGCCGCCGCACGCGCGGCGGCACTGGCCGGAGGCAGCTGGGCCCGCTTCGCCTTCGACGGTCCGTCCCTGCGCTACGGCTTCACACTCGATACCGCCCGTGCACGAGAGGCGCTCGGCTTCCGACCCGGCCACCGCATCGGGCTGGCACGGGCCGGGGATGGGCGGCTGCAGATCGAGACCGCCGAGATCTGAGCCCGATCCGAATCCGGGAGCGATCGAACGGGAGTCGCGAGCGGACTCAGCTCGAGGCCCGCGACTGCCGATGGGAAGGGCTCGCAGGGCCTTCGCCCTCCGCTATCCTCGGGCGCCCGGGAGCGCCCCCCTCGCGGCGAGCGCCCCGAAACCCCCCGAAAGAGAAAGAGAAAATGGCAGTCGACACGTCACAGTTCCGCAACGGGCTCAAGATCCAGCTGGACGGCAATCCCTTCGTCATCACCTACTTCCAGCACGTCAAGCCGGGCAAGGGCGGCGCCTTCGTTCGCACCAAGCTGAAGAACCTGCTCAACGGCAAGGTGCTCGAGAAGACCTTCCGCTCCGGCGAGAAGTGCGAAGAGCCCGACGTGCGCGAGAACCGCATGCAGTACCTCTATCAGGACGGTTCGGACCTGGTGTTCATGGATACCACCAGCTACGACCAGACCCCGATCCCCGCCGAGGTCATCGGAGATGGCGTCAACTTCCTGGCGGAGAACGCCGAGGTCGACGTGCTCTTCTGGAACGGCAAGCCGGTGAACATCGAGCTGCCCGCCTTCGTCGAGGCCGAGGTCACGAAGTCCGACCCGGGCCTCAAGGGAGACACGAGCTCCGGCGCCTCGAAGCCCGCGACCATCGCCACGGGCGCGACGGTCTCGGTCCCGCTGTTCATCAAGGAAGGCGACGTGATCCGCGTCGACACGCGCACCCGCGAGTACGTCGAGCGGGTCAACCGGTAGCGAGAGGACCGCGGCCCGCGTGACCTCGGCGTCGAGCTCCGGCGTGCCCGCGCCGCGACGGGCGATCGTCCTCTCCGGGGGCGGAGCCCGCGGTGCGTACGAAGCGGGGGTCCTGCGCTTCCTGCTCGACGACCTGCCGAAGCGGACCGGCATCGAGCCGCGCTTCGACATCGTGTGCGGGACCTCGGTGGGCGCCATCCACGCCTGCTACCTGGCGGCCGTCGCCGAAGGCGTCGAAGGTGCCGGCCAGCGACTGGTGGACATCTGGCGGGAGCTGAAGGTCGAGGAGGTCTTCAACTTCAGCCCGGGTAGCGTGATCAACCTGCCCCGACGCCTGCTCGGGGTCCGCCGGCTGGCCGAGCAGCTGCGGGCGGGTCAACGGCCCGACCGTCTCTTCGGCCTGCTCGACACCGGTCCACTCGAGCGGCTGGTGCTCGACGCCATCCCCTGGCGCAACATCCGACGCAACCTGCGGGACGGGGCCGTCGAGGCGGTCTGCGTCGCGGCCACCCAGATCGCCACCGGGCGCGCGGTGGTCTTCGTCGAGCAGATCTCGGACGAGATCCCGGGCTGGAGCGCCGAGACGAACATCCGCATGCAGCCGATCCGCCTGATGCCCGTGCATGCGCTGGCTTCGGCGGCCATCCCGCTGCTCTTCCCCGCGGTGCGCGTCGGCTCGCGCTACTACGCCGACGGCGGCCTGCGGCTCAACACGCCGCTGGCGCCCGCCGTCCGCATGGGCGCGAACCGCGTGCTCGTCATCGGCCTGTCCCACGGCGTCCGGCCGACGGTCTCGGAGGCCCTGGCCCAGCAGCGTACGGCGGGCTTCGGAAACCCGATGTTCCTGTTCGGCAAGGTGCTCAACGCCCTGATGCTGAGCCCCCTGGACGCGGACCTGGCGCGGCTGCACTTCATCAACGAGATCATCGAGAACGGCGAGGAGGCCTTCGGTTCGGACTTTCTCGTGAAGCTCAACGACACGGCCTCGCGACGCGCCACGCGGCCGATCCAGCGCATCGTCGACCTCACGATCCGCCCGTCGAGCGATCTCGGGCTGCTGGCCGGCAGCCTCGTGAGCGGAGAGCACGGCAGCCTCGAGCTGGGCACCTTCCACAAGCTCTTCATGCGCGCCTTCAGCTCCGAGGCGAACTCGCAGGAGGCGGACCTGCTCTCCTACCTGCTCTTCGACGAGAACTTCACCGCGCCCCTGGCGGAGCTGGGACATGCGGACGCCCTGGCGCGCGAAGAAGAGCTGATCGCGTTCTTCACCGACTGAAGACAAATTCGGCGCGAGCTTCTTCCTCCGATTCCGCACCGCGTCCGGCGGCCCCTGCGCTCCATGGCTCGCTGGCTGGCGTCGGCTTGCTGGGGAGTTCTTGGCGGGTGCATGGTCGTTGCTTGCCTGTGGGGGGAGAGGGCTGCGCTTTACTTCCGCGCAGGGGCCCCCGGACACGGTGCCCGCTGGCTTGCGCGTCGCGTGGCCTCCACATCTTCGTCGGTGGAGAACGCTTGTTGAAGAGGGAGGGGAGTCGGGGCGCCTGAGTGGCTGCGTTGTGGCGCTACCGTTGAGGCCATGCGTGGGGATCAGCTGGCTCGGCAGTGGCAGCTCGTTCAGCGTCTGGCCCGGAGTCGGGCGGGGTTGGGGCTCGACGAGCTGGCCGAGGAGCTCGGTTGCGTGCGGCGGACGGTGTATCGGGACCTCGATGCGCTGATGTACGCCGGCTTTCCGGTCGTCAGCGAGAAGCGGGACGGTCATGTGTTCTATCGCTTCCTCGACAGCTTCTCGCTCGGAGACGTCCCGTTCACGGCGGACGAGGTCCTGGCACTGGCCTTCGGGGAGGATCTCCTGCGCAGCCTGGAAGGCACCGTCTTCCACGATTCGATCCGGTCGGCGTTGGGGAAGATCCGGGCGAGCATGGGGCCCGAGCTCGGCGCCTACCTGGAGCGGCTGGCGGAGTCCTTCCGCGTGCTGCCGGGCCCCCACAAGCGCTACGCCGAGTCCCGGGAGAAGATCCAGACCCTGAACGACGCCGTGATCGGCCGTCGGACCGTCCGGATGCGCTACCTCACCGGGCGAACGGGGACGGAGAGCGACCGCTCCCTCGATCCCTACCGGGTCTGGTACCGGGCCGGGGCCCTCTACGTGATCGGCCACGACCACCTGAAGAACGAGATCCGCACCTTCGCGGTGGATCGCATTCAGTCGATCGAGCTCGGGGACGAGCGCTTCGAGGTGCCGGACGACTTCGACTTCGACGCCTACACGGCCTCGTCCTTCGGCGTGATCGCCGAGCCCGCGACCCAGGTCCGGATCGTCTTCGAGCCGGCCTGGGCGGCCTACGTGAGCGAGCACCGGTGGCACCCGAGCCAGCAGCTCGAGACCCTTCCGGACGGCCGGATCGAGCTCTCGATGGAGGTGGGGGGCACGGCCGAGCTCACCCGCTGGCTGCTCTCCTTCGGCGACGGGGCGGCCGTGCTCGAACCGGCACAGCTGCGCGACGAGCTCCGGCAGGCGCTGGAGGCGGCGCTCGCCCGCTATGGGGACTCCGAGCTCCCGAGTTGACCCCGGCCCGCGGGATGCGAGGCTCTCGTTATGCACCCGATCGTCCGGCGCGGGATCAGCGTGTCGGCCGTGCTCGTCGCACTCGCGATCGGCATCGGCACCGCACCGCTCTGGGTGCTCCCGTGCGGGCTGGCGGACCTGGCCGCGCGCGGCCGCCTGGCGCTCGTCCGTTGCGGCGCCTTCGGCGTCTGGTACCTCGGCTGCGAGGCCCTGGGGCTCCTGGCGGTGCTGCTGACGGCCCCGTTGCGGGTCGCGGGACCCGCGCGCTTTCGGCGCATCAACGGCGCGCTCCAGAACGCCTGGGGGAACGCCCTCTTCGTCGGCGCCCGACTCTTCTTCGACATCCGGCTCGAGACCGAGGGCGACGAGGGCGCCACCCCCGGTCCCATCCTGCTGCTGGTGCGACACGCGAGCCTGGTCGACACCCTCGTGCCGACCCTGGCGGTCTCCCGGCCCCATGGAATGGACCTGCGCTACGTGCTGAAGAGCGAGCTCACCTGGGACCCTTGCCTGGACATCGTCGGGCACCGTATGGGGCACGCCTTCGTCCGGCGCGACGCCTCGGACAGCGCCGGCGACCGCGAACGCGTGGTC
>JANQSB010000558.1 GCA_028284295.1 Myxococcota bacterium
CTACACGGCCGTCACCCGTGCGCGTCGCCGGGTGGTCGTCCACGCCCGCGAGTCGGTGCTCCGGACCGCGATCGGGACCCGGATCTCGCGCGCATCCGGGCTGCGCGACGCTCTGTGGCCATAGCGGGTCCGGCGCGGCACCGTTGCGGCGAATGGCGGATCCGGGCGACGGAGACGGACAGGCCGGAACGGGCTCGAACCACGGGCTCGTGGTCGGACACTTCGGACTCGATGTCGAGGTGGACCTGCCCGACGGGCAGCGGCGGCGGGTCCGGGTGCAGCGGGAAGAGCCCGTCGTCGTCGGCGACCGCGTGCGCATCACGGCGCGCGGCGCGGTCCCCGAGCCCCGCGACACGGTGCTCGCACGGCGTGACCAGCGCGACCGCGTGCGCGCGATCGCGGCGAACCTCGACCTTCTCGGCATCACGCTGGCGAGCCGCCCGCCCGCGCCGAGCGGCTATCTCGATCGGGCGATCGTGGCGGCGCGCGCGGCGGGCATCCGGCCCTTCGTGGTCGTCAACAAGTGCGACCTGCACGAATCCCGGGAGCTCTTCGAGCAGCTGCGGGACGACCCGGCGCTTCGCGACGCGGAGATCGATGTCGCCGCGGTGAGTGCGCAGTCGGGCGAGGGGCTCGACGCGATCCGGTCCCGTCTGGTGGGCCACCGGGGGGCCTTCATCGGGACCTCGGGAGTGGGCAAGAGCTCGCTCCTCAATGCGCTGGTCCCGGGGCTCGCGCTCGAGACGGGCGAGATCAACCGGCTGACGAGGCTCGGTCGCCACGTCACGACGCGCTCCACCCTGCACCAGCTCGAGGGCGGGGGCGAGCTCATCGATACTCCGGGCTTTCGCGACTTCGTTCCCGTCGATCTCTCGCCCGCGGATCTCGCTCGGAACTTCGCGGGGTTCGACGAGGCCTTGCGTTCGGGTTGCCGATTCCGGGACTGCCTGCACCGCGACGAGCCGGAGTGCGCGGTGAGGCGAGAGGTGGAGAGGGGCGCGATCGCGGCCGCGCGCTACGAGGCCTACCTCGCGTTGCTAAGGGACCTGGAGCGCGTCGCGGACGGGCAGCGGACGGGGCGGACGCGCTGAGGGCCGGCTCTCCGGCTGGATGACTCGCGAGCCGGCTCTGGGGTAACATGGACCTCGCTCTCATGCTCGATTCCCACGTCGACCGGCTGATCTGTCCCGATTGCCGATCGCCCCTTCGCTTCGTGCGCGGGAGCGACGAGCTCTCCGCACTGGCCTGCGGCTCGTGCTCGTTGGTCTTCCCGGTGGAGGACGGGATTCCGATCCTGCTGCCCCGCCACGCGCGCAACGCGGAGCTCGAGCTCCCGCTGTTGGAGCGCCTCGCCGCGGACGACCGCTGCGAAGGCCTCTCCGAGGTGCTGGAGAAGACGCGCGTCCACCTGGCTTCGCAGCGCGGATCCTCGAGCTGGGAGTGGGAGGACGAGGCCTTCTGGCGCGAGAAGTACAAGCGCCAGACGGAGCGGCTGCTCGCGGGGGAGAAGCTCGACGAGGGGCGCTGGGGGGTCCGCTTCTGGCAGCGCGAGTACCTGATCGAACGACTGCCCGCTTCCCTCTGGACGCCGGAGAAGACGATCCTCGACATCGGCTGCGGAGCCGGGCACAACTTCCGCGTGCTCCTCTGCGACCGCTTCGACCCCAGCTCGCTCTACATCGCGGCGGACATCTCCCTGAACGCGCTGAAGCTGAATCGCCTGCGCAACCCCCACGAGAACGCGCTCTACGTGTTGTGCTCGGCCGACCGGCTCCCGATTCGCGACTCCACCGTGGACCTGCTCTGCTACTTCGGCATCCTGCACCACACCGAACGGAAGTCCGACACGATCGAAGAGGATGCGCGGCTCCTGGTCCCGGGCGGGCGGGTGCTCCTGCACGAAGCGCTGACCCGGAAGTCCGCACGTCCGAGCTTCATGCCGGTCCACGACCCGGGCAGTGAGCACGAGGAGACGATCGATCCGGCGGCCCTCCAGGCCACGATCGATCACGCACAGGATCTGCGCGTCGTGGCGGAACGATCGAGCCACACACTCGTGATGGGTGTCTGCAAGATGATCCTGCGGCGCTTCGCCCGGAGCCGGACCGCCTACGAGGTCGTCGCCCTGCTCGACGGTCTCGCGTACCGCCTCCTCGGCCGCTTCTCGGCCTACTTCGCGCCCGCCGAGGTGCTGATGCTGCTCGAGAAGGTGGCCGGCCCGGGGATCGCCTCCGAAGGACGAGTCTCCGCCGCATCCGACTCCGCCTCCGCGTAGCGGATCCGCCCGCTGCCGCGTGGCGCGCGAGTCAGGGCGCCTCGGACTCGTCGGGCGAGGCGTGCGAGTCCTCGGGGCGCTCGAAGCTGATGCGGCCGAGCTTGCCGCTTCGCAGCTCGCGCAGGAAGAGCTCGGCCGCCCGGTCGCTGTCGGCGTGTCCACCGCGGCGGACGAGGCCGCGCGAACGCGCGACGGCCTCGAGCAGCTCGTGGGGCTCGCCCTCTAGGGCCTGGAGCTTGTAGCGCTCGCTCAGGATCTCGGGGTAGCGATCGCGCAGGAAGTCGAGGGCGAAGTAGGCCACGTCGAAAGCGTCGAAGGCCGCGTCCCCGATGCCCCCGCTGGCTGCGAGGCAGCGCGCGGCGTTCTGGTCGTCGAGCTTCGGCCACAGGACACCCGGTGTGTCCGAGAGCGAGAAGCCGAGGTCGAGATCCACGCGTTGGCGGCGGCGGGTGACCGCCGGCCGGTCCGCCACCTCGGCCACCCGGCGTCCCTTCAGGCTGTTGATCAGGGTCGACTTGCCGACGTTCGGGATCCCGACGACCAGGGCCCTCACGGGCTTGCCGGGACCGCGCCTCGCGGGAGCGAGCTCGCGGCAGTGTCCCGGGATGCGCGCGACCTCGCGCTTCTCGGTCGCGCGCACCGCCAGGGCACGGGCGCGTGGGCCTTCTTCGAGGTGGCGCAGCCAGCGTTCGGTCACGGCCGGGTCCGCCAGATCCGCCTTCGCCAGCAAGCGTAGGCACGGACGCTCGCCGCGCAGCTCCGCGAGCATCGGGTTGGCGCTCGCTGCTGGCAGGCGCGCGTCCAGCACCTCGATGACGATCAACTGGTTCCCGGGACACATGAACAAGGCGCGGCGCGAGATCGCCGACGCCATGCGCCAGACCGACGTCGTCATCGAGG
>JANQSB010000566.1 GCA_028284295.1 Myxococcota bacterium
GCGAGCCGCTCTCCGCTCTCGCACACGCCCACGCGGTCGGCGTGGTCGACGGACCGCTGTCGCCGCGCGCCGAGGAGCTGCTGGCCCGCCACGCCGTCCGGCCCTTCCGCTTCCGGGCCCGCCGCGTGCCCGCGACCCTGCGCTCGATCCGTGGAGGCGACGCCGAGCCCGCGACGGCTCTGGCGGGCTTGCGGATCGGGGTCCTCGCCGGAATCGCGCAGCCCGAGTCCTTCGAGCGGACCCTGTCGGAGTACGGCGCCACCCTGGTGGGACGGCGCTTCTTCCGGGACCACCACCGGTATCGGCGACGAGACCTGCGCGGGCTGGAGGACGAGGCCGCGCTATGGGTCACGACCGAGAAGGACGCGGTCAAGATCCTGCCGGGCTGGGTGAGAGCCGATCTGCGTGTTCTTCGGATCGACCTCGTCGTCGAGGAGGCGGAGTCGGTCGTCGACTGGCTCGATGCGCAGCTCGGGCCGCAGCCCTTCGCCTCGTCCGGTCCGGAGGCCCGGGGAGTCTCGTCAGTCGCTCGGTCCCGATGAGCGGTCGCGTGGCAGCACGATCAGCAGTCCGATGAGGACCACGCCTGCGCCCGCGCTGGCGAGGAGCCCGAGGCTTCGCGCGCGAGGAGGTGCGAGCTCCACGCGCAGGTCGTGACGGCCCGCGGGCAGGTCGACCTCGAGCGAGCCGGTGGGGCTGCGGTGGACCGGGATGCGCCCGCCGTCGAGTGTCGCCGTCCACTCGGGGGTATGGAAGCGCGCGAGCCGGATTCGCGTCGGCGTCTCGGACTCGACCGTGAGCGCGATGCGGGTCCCGCCGTCCCGCACGGGCTCGATCGCGCCCGGGCTCGTCGAGGCGACGACCGCGCCCTGGTGGCGGACGGGGCGTTCCCGGAGCCACACCCGCCGGTCGGCATTGCGGGGCAGGTACTCGTCGCGCACCGATACGGACTGACGGCCCACCCGGATCGCCGCGGGTCGGAGGGCGACCTCGAGATGGTCGCGGATCTCCTCCGTGAGCGGCCGGTAGCTCGTGAGCGCGGGCAGCGCGTTCGCGAGGCAGAGCGCGAAGAGCGCGACCTCGAGGCCGGCGCGCCGAGCCGCCGGCTGGCGTTGAAGCAGCGGAGCCGCCACGCAGGCGAGCAGCAGCGCCGTCGTGAGGGCCAGGGGCCCCAGCATGCGCCACGGGAACTGGAACAGCGGCAGGAAGGGGACGGCTTCCCACACCCGGACGCTCGCTTCGTGGGTGAGGAAGAGCAGCCCCGCCGAAGACAGCAATCCGAAGGCGAGCAGTGCGCGCGGCTCCTGGGCGTCGGGCTCGCGAGCGCGAAGCACCAGACTCGCGGCCCCCGCCACGAGGACCCCGATCCCCAACGCGCCGGCCGCATAGAAGGCGTCGTAGCCGAAGACCGTGGTCCACGCGTCGAAGTTCTGATGGAAGTCGAAGCGGCCCACGAGCAGCTCCTCCGTGCGGATCCGCTCGCGCAGCAGCATCGCGGGGAGCCAGAAGAAGAGCGAGAGCCCGAGTCCGAGCCCGATGCCCGTCGCGCAGACGACGAGTCCACGCAGGTGCCCGCGCCGCGCGTGGAGGAGCAGCGCGCCCAGCACGACCCCTGCCGTCGCCAGCAGTGCCGACAGGTTGTGGGCCAGGACGACGAGTGCGAGTCCGACCGACAGGGAAGCGAGTCCGCGCCGTGGACGGCGCTCGGCCACCATCAGTCCGTAGAGCAGGGCAGGCATCAGACACAGGGCGCTGAGCTCGGCGTTGGCGTTGCGCGCGAAACGGTCGGCCACGAGATAGGGAGCCAGCACGTAGAAGGCGGTCGCGATGCGGGCAGCGCTGTCTGCGGCCTCGCTGCGAGCGGTCGCAGTCGAAGCGGGCAGCGCCTGTCGGGCGACCTCCCGAAAGGCCGCGAGCGACAACGGAACGGCCGCGATGGACACGAGCACGAGCGCTGCGGTCGCGCCGGTGAGGGCGCTGCCCGCGAGTGCGGAGAAGAGCGCCGCGAGCGCCGCGAAGAGCGGCGCATAGAAGAGGAAGACCGGCGAGCCATAGCCCGCGTAGAGATTCTCCGCCCAGTAGGGCGGAAGCTGGCCGGCGCGCAGTGCGGATTGGTACTCCGCCACCCGGACCAGCTCCAGGCGCCAATCCTGGCCGCGCGGAAAGCCGTCGAGCAGGACGGGTAGGAGGGCGGCCCCGACCGCGAGCCAGGGCAGCGCCGCACACAGCCGGGTCGCGCGCGCGGCCGGGTCTCCGTCTCGCGCGGTGTGCGTCTTCTGGTTGGGCCCGCCCAAGCCGCGGAGCATAGAAAACGATCCA
Source organism: Myxococcota bacterium (assembly GCA_028284295.1). Taxonomy (GTDB): domain Bacteria; phylum Myxococcota_A; class UBA9160; order UBA9160; family UBA4427; genus JAJDAN01. The sequence goes on from JANQSB010000566.1 coordinate 2,320, forward strand.
GCTCCGGCGCCGGACGGACATCGACGGCAGGGGGGGCACGGGCTACGACTCTTCGGCCCGAAGCCCACCCGCATCCCAGCCACGACAGGAGTCGGTCCTGCAGTTCGGAGTGCACTTGCCCCAGTCCGGGCCCGCCGCGTCGGCCGATGCCATCTCGCGCGTGGCACGGCATGCGGAGGCCCTCGGCTTCTCGGACGTCTGGGTCAGCGATCACGTCGCGCTGCCGAAGGACGCCGAGTATCCCCCGTCTTCCTACATCCTCGAGCCGCTGGTCGCGCTGGCCTGGGCAGCGGCCGCCACCCAGCGGGTTCGGCTCGGCACCTCGGTGCTGGTGCTGCCGCTGCGACCGCCGGTGCTGCTCGCCAAGATGCTGGGCTCGCTCGACCTGATGAGTGGCGGGCGCGTGCTCCTGGGCGCCGCGGGCGGCTGGCTCGCCGAGGAGTTCGCCGCTCTGGGTGTCCCCTTCGAGGAGCGCGGCGTGCGGACCGACGAGACGGTCGAGCTGCTGCGACGCTGCTGGACCGAGGACCCGGTCGACGCCGTGGCCCCGAAGACCGGAGCGCGGTTGACGCAGATGCGCCTCAAGCCCCAGCCGGAGCGCGAGATCCCGATCTGGATCGGCGGGCACAGCGAGGCCGCCCTGCGTCGCGCCGTGCAGGTCGGCGACGGCTGGCACGGGGCCTTCCAGACTCCGGAGAAGACCGCCGAGCTGACCGATCGGCTGCGACGTGATCGCCCCGAGGCCTCCTTCACCCTGTCGATGCGCGCGAGCTGGGACGCGCTTCGGGACGGACCGGACACGGTCGCGCGCGAGCTCGAGCAGTTCATGGCGGCCGGCATCCAGCACGTGGTCGCCGAGCCCCTTCAGCGCGATGCCGACGGCTGGCTGCGTTGTACGGAGGCGTTCGCCAAGATCTTCGAAGACGTCGGACTCCTGGCGTCGTGAGCCGCACCCCCGGACATCCCCGCCGCAACGGAGAACGACCGTGAGCCCCCAGAGTGCCGACCGCTTCGACAGCATCTTCCGCCCCGGACTCTTCGAGGACCGGGTCGTCCTCGTCACCGGAGGTGGCACCGGCATCGGCCGTTGCATCGCCCACGAGCTGGCGTCTCTGGGAGCGACCGTGATCGTGGCGGCGCGTCGGCCGGAGCCGCTCGAGACCGTGGTCGAGGAGATCGCCGAGGTCGGAGGCCGCGCCGAGGCACGGACCCTCAACATCCGCGAGCCCGATGGCGTGGACGCCGTCCTGGGAGAGATCGTGGCCAGCCACGGCCGTCTCGACGGCGTGGTCAACAACGCGGGCGGCCAGTTTCCGATCCCGGCGGGCGATCTCTCGCCCAAGGGCTGGCTGGCGGTGGTCGACACGAACCTGAACGGCACCTGGTGGGTGTCCCTGGCGGCCTACAAGCACGCCTTTCGCGAGCAGGGCCACGGCGCCATCGTCAACATCGTCGCGGACGTGTGGGCCGGCATGCCGGGGATGGTGCACACGGGCGCAGCGCGTGCCGGGGTCATGAACATGACCCTCACCCTGGCCGCGGAGTGGGCCACCCAGGGCGTTCGCGTCAACGCGGTGGCCCCGGGGCCGATCCTCACGAGCGGCCTGGGCACCTACCCGGAGGAGATGCAGCGGCGAACGCTGAACGAGGCGCGCGTGACGCCCCCCGCGCGTCTCGGAACCGAGAGCGAGGTGTCGAGCGCGGTCGTCTACCTCCTGTCGCCCGCCGCCACCTACGTGAGCGGGGAGGTGATGAAGGTGGACGGCGCGACCTGCGTCTACAAGAACCCCATGGTTCCGCTGGGCAACCACGCGGGGACGCCGAGCTGGGACGGCTTCCACCTGAAGCCCCAGCTCGCAGGGCTCTACGCCAGCGAGTCGCCGAAGAAGGGCGGCGAGGAGTGAGGATCAGCCGCGTCAGCGAGATCGCCGGCGAGGCCGCGACGCGCCTCGACGAGGTCGTCGGCGAAGCGAAGCGCGCCGAATCCGACGGCTTCGCGAGCTACGTCGTGCCCCACATCTTCGGCCTCGACGCGGTCGGCATGTTGACCGTGGTCGGCCGGGAGACGGAGCGGATCGAGCTGATCCCGGCGGTGGTGCCGATCGCACCCCGTCACCCCGCGGCGCTGGCCCAGCAGGCGCTCACCGCCCAGGCCGCGAGTGGCGGACGCTTCACGCTCGGCGTGGGGCTGTCCCACAAGGCGGTGATCGAGGACATGTTCGGCCTCTCCTACGAGCGGCCTGCCGCGCGCATGCGCGAGTACCTGAGCGTTCTGGTCCCTCTCCTGGCCCAGAAGCCCGTCTCCTTCGAAGGCGAGCTGTATCGCGTGAAGGCGGAGCTCTCGGTTGCCGGGGTGGAGCGGGTGCCCCTGCTGGTCGCAGCTCTCGGGCCGCGCATGCTCGAGGTGGCGGGCGAGTGGGCCGACGGGACCACCACCTGGATGACGGGGCTCGAGACCCTGGCGCGCCACACGGTGCCCACCCTGCGTCGCGCCGCCGAGGCCGCCGGTCGCTCGTCACCGCGCGTCCAGGCCTGCGTGCCCGTCGCGCTCGTCTCGGACGTGCGAGCCGCGCGGGAGACCTGCAACCGCGTCTTCGAGATCTACGGCCGCCTGCCTTCCTACCGCGCGATGCTCGACCGCGAGGGAGCCGGCGGTCCGGGAGACGTGGCGCTCGTCGGCGACGAGAGAGCGATCCGCGAAGGGCTGCGGCACTATCGCGAGGCCGGCGTCACGGACTTCGGCGCCAGCGTGTTCGCGGCCGAGGAAGGGGCGGTCGAACGGACGGTCGGGCTGCTGCGGAGCGAGTCGTTGGCCTGAAGGGCGAGTCGCGGGGGAGCCGATCGCGCGAGGAGGGGGTCGCATGGCGTCGAAGACCTCGCTCGGCAGGAGCGTGAAGGGCTTCCGCTTCCAGGAGGTGGCGGCGGCACTCGAGGAGTGTCCCGAGCTGCGCGGCTATCGCGACCCGCGCGGACGCAACTGGCTCCACCTGTGCTGTGCGACGGATGTGAACGTGTCCGGACGGAAGGCGTCGGACAGCATCCGGACGGCGGACGTACTGCTCGAGGCGGGCTTCGCGATCGACGCACCGGCCTTTCGGGAGGGAAGCTGGAAGGCGACTCCGCTCTGGTTCGCCGTGGGGCGCGGCCGCAATCCGGCTCTCGTGAAGGCCCTGCTCGACCGCGGGGCCGACCCCGAGCACTGCCTGTGGGCTGCGGCGTTCGTCCGTGATCTCGCGTCGATCCGGCGTCTGGTGGCCGCGGGCGCCGACCTCGAGGCCGTCGCCGAAGGCGATACTCCCTTCCTGTGGGCGGTTCGTTGCAGCCGCTTCGACGCAGCGGGGCTCCTGCTGAAGCTCGGTGCGAACCCCGACTTCCAGGCGAAGGACGGGACGACCGCGCTCCACGCCATGCTCGAGAAGTCGAGTGACCTGAAGCACTTCGAGATGCTGGCGCGACACGGTGCGCGTGGGGATCTCCCCGACGCGCGTGGCCGGACCGCCATCGAGATCCTCCGCCGCAAGCGCAGTCCGGGCTTCCGGAAGCTGGCCGAGCGGCTGGCGGGCTGAGCGCGGCGTCAGCTGGCGACGGCAGGCGCGGCTCGCGCGCGCAGTCCCGCCCGGGTCCGCAGGAGCACGGCGAGCAGCAGCAGGCCCCCGAAGTAGACGACGGACTGCAGCAGGTTGAAGGGCGTGTCGTGCAGCCGGTTCAGCAAGCGGTAGTTGTTGCTGACCAGCAGGAACGACAGGGTCAGGGACAGCAGCACCATGCGCCGCGTGTTCCGATCGAGGGCGAGGACGGCGGGCAGCGCCAGCGCGAAGACCGGCAGGGTCACGCCGTAGTGGTGGGTCCAGGCCGTCGGGGCGGCGAGGGTCGAGCAGACGATCGCGATCCCGAGGCCCAGGGGTTCGAGACGGCGCTCTCCTTCCCGGGCCGCCCAGAGTGCGAGCCCGACGAGGACGAGCGAGCTGGCCAGGGTCCCGGCGTGCACCCAGGGGTCGTAGGCGAGGAGCAGGTCGCGGTCCCAGACGAGGGAGTCGCCGTTCCCGAACATGCGGTTCAGGACGCCGTTCATGGACTGGTTGGCGTGGAAGACCTCCCCGTGGCGAGAGAGGTACGAGAGCACGCGCAGGTAGTCGACGTGATTGTCCCAGCCGTAGAGCGCCAGGGAGAGCAGCGCGAAGAGCGCCATCGGAGCCGCGAAGCCAGCGAGAAAGCGCCCCTCCCGGCGGAGCAGCCCCCACAGCGCCACCAGGGCGAGGGTCGGCTTGATGAGACACACCAGGGAGAACAGGACTCCGGCGACGCGCTTGCGGTCCTCGAGCCAGGCCCAGAGCACACCCGCCACCAGCAGATCGATCCAGGTCTGGATCTGCCCCAGGTAGTACCCGCGAACCACCGGGTAGAAGCAGAGGGTGATGCCGAAGGCGAGGACCGCGAAGAGCGCCTCGTCGGATGCACTCGCCGGGGCGACGCCGTAGCGCCTGCGTGCCAACCCGAAGATCCGCGCGACGGCGACGGCGAGCAGCAGGACGGCCCACCAGGAGATCCCGTTGAGGGTGCGGTTGGAGATCGGCTCGTCGACCGGCAGCGCCTGCAGGAGCTCCAGCACCAGCAGGCTCGAAGGGGGGTACTGGAAGTGGATCTTGCGTTCGAAGAAGAGGCGGGTGTAGAGGGGCTCCTCGGGCTGGCGACCCTCGAAGCGGAGGGCGGCGCGCATCGGGCGCCAGGAATCGCTGTTCGCCTGTCGCTCGAGCCAGACCTGCGTGTATCCCAGGGTGGTCGTCTGCTGCGGAGACGAGGGCAGTCGCGGGAGCGCCCAGTTGACCAGGAGCGAGTTGACGACGAAGAGCAGGAGAAGGCCGAGGGCCAGTCTGGAGGGTCGCCGTTGGCCTCCCTGGGGTCGCTCGCCTGCCGTCATTCCACCGCCGCGCGCTGGGTGCCGTCTTCAAGCCTCGGGCTCGCGTGAAGCGATCCTATCAGCCCGCGTCGGCACTGCCCAGCAGGACGCGGGCTTCAGGAACGCGCTTCGGCGACCAGGGTTCGCAGCTCGTTCAGCGTCGCCCACAGGTCGACGGGGAGGATCTCCGACTCGATGCCGCCGTAGCCGAAGGCCAGCTGTTCCTCGTACAGGGCCAGGGCATCCTCGGCGTGCTTGCCCGCCGGGTCGAGCCGGATCGCCAGCTCCAGGTGGAAGGGTGCCTGGGGAACCCAGAACGAGTCCGCGCTCCGCGACTCGACCTTGCCGAGCCAGTAGTAGGCCTCGGCCAGCTCGCCGCTCCGCTTCGGATCGGCGTGCGCCTCGTCGACGAAGCGCAGCAGCATGCCGCTCGCCACCAGGTCGGTGATCGTCGCCGTGAGCGCGTCGTCCTCGACGTCCTCGCCACTGGAGGGTCGCTCCGCCAGGGTGCGGGCGGCGGACAGGCTCTTCCAATCCGGCGGCGCCTTCTCGAAGCGCGCCAGGTCCGACGCCCACAGGTCGAGCTTCGGCCGCAGATAGTCGGGCACGTCGGGCCGCGCGCTCACGACCGCGATGGCGCGTCGCGCGCGTCCGTAGTCGCCCTGCACCCGAATGGCGATGGCCAGGTAGTCGTTGAGGTAGCCGCCGACGTCGAGCTGGGCGGCCGAGACGGTGTCGGTCGCGAAGAGCTGCTCCCAGCTGTCGAGGGCCTTGCCGAACTGTCGTGTGGCGACGAAGAGCTGGCTGCGCTCGTGATGCGAGAGCTTGTCGAGGGTGACTTCTTCGAGAAGCCGCGCCGCGAAGGGGAAGTCGCGGTCGCTCGGCAGGCGGGAGTGACAGGCCACGCAGTTCCGGGTCGCTTCCAGGATGAAGAAGCGCGCCTCCTCGTCGCGTCCCAGCTGGAAACGGTGGCGGATCTCCTGGACGTCTCGCGCCAGGGAGCGACTGAGGTACTGGAAGGTGCGGTCACGACCCCGCGCGTGGCCTTCCAGGACCTCGCTGGCTCCCGTGAGTACGCCCAGGCGTCTCTCGATCTCCTCCCGGTTGGCCGGGTCCCGGAAGCGCTCGGCGTCGAGACTGAGCGGAAGCAGGACCCGCACCGCCTCGAAGACCTGCAGCATGGCCTCCCGCGTCCGAGCTCTCTCCGTCGCGCCGTCTTCCGCTTCCGCGCTCGCCGGGCCCGGCGGCAGGCTCGCGCAGAGCGCGAGCGCGACGGCTCCGGCAGCGATCCGGATCGACCGACTCCTCATGGCTACACCCCCCTCCGCCCCGTGTATACACGCAAGCTCGGCGCGCCGCCGCGGGCAGGGGTCAGGGCTCGGGAGAAGGCGCACTTCCGTTGGACGAGTGGGGGGCGCTGGCCGCCTCTCGATCCGCGTCGGGGCACTTCGCCCCAGCGTCGTGCGGCGGGTCGTCCGCCGTCGTTCCGGTCCGACCCTCCGCGTAGGCAGCGCTCAGGCTCGCCCACCAGCGGTCGACGGTGGACGCGGGCAGGGCGTACCTGCCGAGTGACCGCTGCAGTCGGCGGAGCTCCTGGTGGCGCATGGCGGTGGAAGGCCGGCGCCCGACCCGCACGCCGTCGAGATCCACGATCCAGACCTCCGGGTCGTCGTCGGGCGACAGGCAGAGCAGATTGCCGAGGTGCAGGTCCGGGTGGCGGCCGCCCGCGTCGTGGAAGGCGCGAATCGCCTCGGCCGCGCCGACCGCCAGCCGGTGCACGCGTTCCGGATTCCGATCGCGCTGCAGGAGCGCGCCGCACGCAACGCTGTCGTCGAGGAACGCGTAGGCGACGCTGAGCAGCTGGAAGGGGCCCTTCCGGGTGGCGTGCACGGCCACGGGAGCGGGGACGCGGACCCCGGCCTCCGCCAGTCGCGTGGCCGCGCCCAGACTCCGGGTCGCGCGTCCGGTGCCGAGGAAGCGACGCCCGGTGAGCCCGCGGAGCCAGCCGCCGTGCGCCATCTCGCGCAGGTGGACGAGGCGTCCGGAGGCCAGCTCCACGCGCCAGCCTCGCGCGCGGCCGCCCGGGACGGGTGTGGCGCCCTCGCGGAAACGCTCCAGGCCTCCGGGCTGCTCGAGGCCGAGCGGCCGGAGCTCGTCGGCCCAGTCTGGCGCGAGCCAGACGCGGATGCCCGGGCCGACCCTCAGCTCGAGCTCGGTCATGCGGTGCTCACGCCGTCCACCCGCCTCAGCCAGTGGACGGCGGCTGCGAAGAGCAGCGCGCTGGGAAGCCAGAAGGCGAAGGCCGCGGGGATCCAGCCGGCGCGCGCCAGGTACTGCATCAGGGTGAGGAGTGCGTAGAAGCCGAAGGCCAGTCCCGCGCAGGCCAGGGGTCCCCAGGCCCGGGAGCTGCGCTGGCCCACCAGCGCCAGGGGCACGGCCGCGACCGAGAAGAGCAGGGGGGCCAGCGGGAGCGCGAAGCGTCGGTGGATCTCGAGCTGGTAGTAGACGGGCTCGCGTTTCTTGAGGTCGCGCAACGGGTCCCCGGCCTCGCCGCGTGCGATGACGCCCCGCAGCTCGTCCAGGCTCATCTGCTTGGGGCGGACGGGACGCGTGTCGGCGCTCATGACCGAGCTCACGTCCACCTCGTAGTCCAGGTGGTCGAAGAGGACACGCCGGTACTCGTCGTCGGGCTCGCCGTCTCCGATGTGGAGCTCTCCCTGGCCGAGAGCCAGGTGGAGCAGGGCGTTCTCCCCGTCGAGGGAGAGGCGCCCCTCCTCGGCGAAGATGACGAAGGGCGGGCTCTGGCTGCGGTCCGAGATCATCACGCCTTCGAGCCGGTCGTCGCGATGTCGCTCGGCCACGTAGATGACGCGCTGCCCGATGCCCTGGAAGTCGCGGGCCTTCAGGACGCCGCCGCGAGCGGCGACGCGATTGAAGAGTCGGATGAGCTCCTGTCGCGCCTCGTGCTCGACCCCGATCAACAGCCAGGCGGAGGTCGCCGAGGCCGCGATGCCCACGCACAGGGTCGGCACCACCAGGGAGCGGAGTCCCAGCCCGCAGGCGCGCATCGCCAGCACCTCCGCGTCGGAGACCCGCCTCCGGATGGCGAGCACCGCGCCGAAGAGCAGCGCGACCGGGATCGTGTACGCGGTCAACATGGGCAGCAGGCAGCGCAGCACCTGCAGGAGGTCCGCACCCGTGAAGCCCACGGTGGTCAGGTCGTCCATGCGGCGCAGCAGGTTCTGGCTGAGGACCACCACGGCCGTCGCGACGAAGCCGACGAGGGTGTACTGCACGATCTCCCGTGCCAGCGACCAGGCGAGGGTGCGCGATCCACGCATGCCGGACTATCGTATCCGCCCGCTGCCCCACGGGCGAGGCGAGGCACTTGAAGGCCGCCTGCATCAATCCCCTGCACGAGCCCCCGCGCGCGGACCGGATCCTGGTGATCCGCCTCGGCGCACTCGGCGACGTGCTTCGTACCCTGCCGGCCTTCGCGTCGTTGCGAGCGCTGTATCCCGACGCGCACCTGGCGTGGCTGGTCGAACCCGGCTCCGAGGCTGCCGTCCGCGGCCAGCCGGGAGTCGACGAGGTCTTCGTGTTTCCGCGCGAGGAGCTCGAGGCGGGTCTCGCGGAGGGACGCTATCCGGGTGTGGGGCGGCGGGCGCTGCGCTTCGCGCGCAGCTTGCGACAGGCGAGCTTCGATCTGGTCGTCGACTTCCACGCGATCCTCAAGTCGGGTCTTCTCGCGCGCGCCACCGGTGCGCCCGTTCGCATCACCTACGCGGCGCCGTTCGCGCGGGAGGGAGCGGGCTTCTGGGCGAGCCATCGGGCTCGGATCGAGCCTGCCGAGCTGTCCCGCTACGAACGCAACGCTGCGCTCGTCTCCTTCCTCTCGGGGAGCGCTCCGTCGGGTCCGTTCGAGACCCGCTTCCACGTGGACCCGGACGAGCGCTCGCGCATGCAGCGGCTGCTCGCCGACTTGCACGACTCCACTCCCCTGGCCCTGCTGCATCCCGGCTCGAGCGCGGGAACCCCCTACAAGCGCTATCCGGTGGCGGCCTGGGGCGAGGTGGCCCGCGGCCTGGCGCGCCGCGGCGTCTCGTGTCGGGTCGTCGCGGGCAGCGAGGCCGAGGCGCGGATCGCCCGGGACATCGTATCGGCCAGCGGTGGCGCCGCGCCGCGGGCTCCCGAGACCCGCAGCGTGCCCGAGCTGGCGGCCCTCCTCGAGGCCGCGGATCTGTTCCTCGGGAACGACTCCGGGCCGCTTCACCTGGCGTCCCTGGTGGGGACGCCCGTCGTCCAGCTGCTGGGGCCGACCCATCCGGTCGAGAACGCGCCCTGGCCGGGCGTTCCATCCCGCAGTCTGCGCGTCCCCGTCGGATGTGCCCCGTGCCGGCGGGGCTGCGCGCCCGCGCCGTGCATGCAGACCCTGCCGCCGACCACCGTCGTGGAGGCGGCCCTCTCGCTCCTCGCGGAGGGGCCGCTCGCCGTTCAACCCCCCGTCGAGGTCCGGGCGTGAGCCGCGAGATCCTGGTGCGCGGACCCAACTGGCTGGGGGACCTGGTGATGTCGACTCCCGCCTTCCGCGCGCTCCGGGCGGCCTTTCCCGAAGACCGACTCAGTCTGCAGCTGCGAGAAGGGCTCGTGCCCCTGCTGGACGGCTCGCCCTGGTTCGACCGCGTGCTGCCGATCCGCTCCGATCTCGGGGGACCGTGGCACGCCCGTGCACGGGCGCTCGCCTCCGAAGCGCGTGCCTTGCGTCGGATCGCCCGCTTCGATCTCGGGATCTGCCTTCCGGATTCGTGGTCGTCCGCCCTGCTGATGCGGGCGGCCGGCGTCCGTCGCATCGTCGGGTACGCGAGGGCGGGGCGGGGCGTGCTGCTCCACCACCCGGTGCCCCGCCTGCGCGGGAAGGGTCCGGAAGGCTGGGTCGCGCGCGAGCGTCACGCCGTCGCCCTGGCGGAGGCCGCCGGGGCACCAGCCCGCGGGACCGCTCTCGAGCTGCATACGACTCCGGCAGAGGAGGACGAGGCGGACCGGCTGCTGGGCCCTCTCGGTCTCGAGGCGGGCGGCTTCATCGCCCTCGCCCCCGGCGCGTCGTATGGGCCGTCCAAGTGCTGGCCCGCCGGGTCCTTCGCGATGCTCGCGGACGACCTGCAGTCGCGAGGTCTGCCCGTCTGTCTGCTCGGTGCGCCCGGCGAGGAGGCGATCAGCGCCGAGGTGATGGCCTGCATGCGCAGTCGTGCCGCGGACCTGACGGGTCGGCTTCCCCTCGGTTCGATGAAGGCGGTGTTGCGCCGCGCGCGGGCGCTCGTGTGCAACGACGCCGGCGCACGACACGTTGCGGTCGCCTTCGGGGTGCCGAGTGTGGTCCTGCTGGGGCCGACCAGCCTCGAGAAGACCGATTGCAACCTGGAGCGCGTCCGGATCGTGGAGACCGACGTCGCCTGCCGCCCGTGCTACGAACGGGTGTGTCCCATCGATCACCGCTGCATGACCCGAATCCCACCGACCGAGGTGCGGGACGCCCTGCTGGGCTCGCTCGGCGCTCCGGCCGGGGAAGTGAGCGAAAGAGGTCGACGTCGGGCCGAGAACGCGGGAACCTGAGGGACCGTCCCTCCCCATCCGCGAGCTCCGCGCCGAACCCCCTGCCGACGAGGAACGCCTTGCCCTCCCGTGTCCCGGAACCTTGCGAGCGCCGGCTCGACGACGACCGCGCGCGCGAGCTGCTGGCGGAGTTCCCGGGCCTCCGGGTTCTGGTCGTGGGCGACGTGTTCCTGGACGAATACCTGCACGGCGAGGCGCGTCGCGTCAGTCCGGAGGCACCGGTCCCCGTGGTGCACGTCCG
>JANQSB010000585.1 GCA_028284295.1 Myxococcota bacterium
TCGTGATGCATCGCCAGGACCTCGTGTCCGGCGGCTCGCAGCTCGTCGGCGAGCTTGGCGAGCGGCTCCTCGAGCAGGTCTCCGAGGGCCAGCCGGGCCCCTTCGCGTGCGAAGAGCCGCGCCTCGGCGGCCCCCATGCCCCGCGCCGCACCCGAGATCAGGGCGACGCGGCCTTCCAGCCGACCCGACAAGTCGACTCCTAGCCCTTGGACGCGTCCGCCTGCTTGGCGGCGTCGATGATCTTCTCTGCGAGCTTCGCGGGCACGGGGTCGTAGTGGGAGAACTCCATGTGAAACTCGCCCTTGCCGCCGGTCAGGCTGGTGAGGGTGCTCGCGTACTCGAGCATCTCGGACATCGGAACCTTCGCGATCACGACGCTGGCGTTGCCGCGGGACTCGGTGGTCTGCACGACGCCCCGGCGGCTCGAGATGTCGCCCATGATGTCGCCGACCGAATCGTCGGGGACCGAGACCTCGGCCTTCATGTAGGGCTCGAGGAGGACGGGCTTCGCCTGCTCGACGGCGGCCTTCATGCCGAAGGAGCCCGCGAGCTTGAAGGCCATCTCGTTGGAGTCGACGGAGTGGTACTTGCCGTCCACGCACGCGACCTTCACGTCGACGATCGGGTAGCCGGCCAGGGGGCCGCGGTCGAGGGCCTCGACGATGCCCTTCTCGACGGCGGGAATCAGGCCGCGCGGAATCGCGCCGCCGACGATCTTGTCCTCGAACTCGAAGCCCGCCGCGCGCGGCAGCGGCTCGATGTCGAGATAGCAGACGCCGAACATGCCCGCGCCACCCGACTGCTTCTTGAGCTTGCCTTCGACGTGCTGCACGGAGCGGGTGATGGTCTCGCGATACGGGACCTTCGGGGTCTTCAGCTCCATCTTGACGTCGAAGAGACGCTCGAGCTTCTTCACGGTGGTGCGCACGTGGAGCTCGCCCATCCCCGTCAGCAGGAACTCGCCGGTGCTCGGCTCGCGTCCGACGTGCAGCGACGGGTCCTCCTCGCACAGGCGATCGAGCGCCTGGTAGACCTTGTCTTCGTCCTTCTGTGAGGCGGCCTCGATCGCATAGGAGATCACGCCCTGTGGGATCGTCGGCTCGGTCAGGCGGATGCCCCCCTTCTCGGCGGTCAGCACGTTGCCGGTGTGGGTGGCCTTCAGCTTCGCGAGCGCGACGAGATCGCCGGGGCCGGCTTCGGGGACCTCGTCGTAGCTCTCGCCGCGAACGGCCAGCAGCTTGGCGACCCGCAGCTTCTCGTCGGTGCTCGCATTCAGGATCGAGGAGTCCGGCTTCAGGGTTCCGGACACGACGCGCAGCACCGAGAGGGTTCCCGCGTAGCGGTCGACGATGGTCTTCATTACGACGGCGGTGAAGGGGCCGTCGGGGTCGGGGGAGACGAGGGTCGCCTCGCCGTCGGCCATGGCCGCTCCTTCCCACTCGCCGCGCTCGATGGGGGAGGGCAGCAGCTCCATCAGGTCGCGCAGGAGCAGGGAGACGCCGACCTCGCCGGTGGCCGAGCCGCAGAGAACGGGCATCAGTGCGCCGTTCTTGGCGCCCTGCACGAGTCCGCTGCGCAGCTCCTCGTCGCTCAGCTCGCCCTCCTCGAGGTAGCGCTCGAGGAGGGTGTCGTCGCTCTCTGCGACGGCCTCGGCGAGCTCCTCCCGGCGGGAAGCGGCCTCGTCGGCGTACTCGGCGGGGATCTCGTCCATGCCGCTGGCGGTCGCCGCCTTCATGTGGAGCACGTCGATGACGCCGGAGAGCGCCTCGTTCTCGCCCATCGGGAAGGCGACGATCGCCGGCTTGATGCCGATGTTGCCCAGGGAGTCGATGGCCGCGGCGAAGTTCGCGCGCTCGCGATCGACGCCGTTCACGAAGGCCAGGACCGATGCGTTCGACTCCCGCGCCGCCGACAGCATCTTCTCGCTGCCGGCCTTCACGCCATCGACGGCGGACAGCACCAGCACCGCGCCGTCCAGTGCCTGCAGGGCCACCAGCCCGTCCCCGTGGAAGTTCCGGTCGCCGGGGGTATCGACCAGCCCGAGCTGGTTGCCCTCCCAGCCGAAGCCGTAGACGTGTGCCGAGATGGACGCGATGTGTCCGTCCTTCTCCTCGGGCAGGTAGTTGAGCGTCGAGGTGCCGTCGTCGACGCGACCCAGCTCGGAGGTGGCGCCGGCGGCATGCAGGATGGCCTCGCCCAGCGACGTCTTGCCGTCACCCGCATGTCCGATCAGCGCGAAGTTGCGGGTGTTCTGGCAGTCGACGTTCTGCATGGGGGGTCTCCTCCGCGTTGCAGGGTGGGTCGCGTGGTCCGGCCGAGACGAGAGCATGCTCCTTTTCGTGACCTCCTGCGAGGGGCTCGTCCGGTCCCCGAGGGTCGGGAGACGCCGTCGCGCGGCCCGGATCGGCAACCCCCGACGGCCTCCCGGCCGGACCGACGCGCTGGATCGCGACTGCTCTTTCGGGCATGCTCCCGCGGTCGTTCTTCGGGGGGAGAGGCGATCATGGCCGCGCGCGCGGTTCGGAAGAAGAAGGCGGGGCGAGCCGGGAAGAAGGCCGCGCGCAAGAAGCCCGTCCAGGGGAAGGTCCGAAAGAAGAAGAGCGCCCGGAAGCGGAGCGCCTCCCGCAAGCCGGCCCGCAAGAAGTCGGCCTCGAAGAAGGCCGCTGCCCGGGTCGAGCACGCCGGGGCCGACGAGCAGGCCCGCAAGCAGCGGGACATCTCGATCTCCGAGTTCTTCGCGAAGAACCGGCACCTGCTCGGATTCGACAATCCGTCGAAGGCCCTCCTGACCACGGTCAAGGAAGGGGTCGACAATTCGCTCGACGCCTGCGAGGAGGCGGGCATCCTGCCCGAGATCCGGGTCGAGATCGAGCAGATCGACGGCAGCCGCTACCGCATCGCCATCCAGGACAACGGACCGGGAATCGTGCGCGCGCAGGTGCCGAAGATCTTCGGGCGTCTGCTCTACGGATCCAAGTTCCACCGGCTGAGACAGAGCCGGGGCCAGCAGGGTATCGGGATCAGCGCGGCGGGCATGTACGGCCTGCTCACCACCGGGCGCCCGGTCCGGATCCGGACGCGGACCGGTCGTCGTCGCGAGGCCCACCAGTTCCAGCTGGTGATCGACACCCAGAAGAACGAGCCCCGGGTCACCGTCGACAAGGTGGTGAAGTGGCCCGTGCACCACGGAACCCGGGTGGAGATCGAGCTCGAAGGCAACTACCGAGGCGGCCAGCACTCCGTCGAGTCCTACATCCGGCAGATCTCGCTCGCGAACCCCCATGCGAAGATCAGCTTCGTGGGACCCGAAGGCACGGCAAAGGACGTGGTCGAGTTTCCGCGCGTCACCAAGGAGCTGCCCCCGCACACGGCCGAGATCAAGCCCCACCCGTACGGCGTCGAGCTCGGTGTGCTGATGCAGATGTGCCGCGACAGCAAGGCGCGCAACGTCAAGACCTTCCTGCAGGGCGACTTCGCACGCGTGTCGGCGCGCACCGCCGAGGAGATCCTGAAGGGCGCGGAGGTGTCGCCCACGCGGCGGCCCCGCGAGATCAAGCGCGGCGAGGCCGAGCGGATCCACAAGTCGATCCAGCAGACGAAGATCATGAATCCGTCCTCGGATTGCATCGCGCCCATCGGCGAGAGCCTGATCCTCCGCGCCCTCAAGGCGGAGGTGAAGGCCGACTTCTACGCCGCCGTGAGCCGCCGGCCCGCGGTGTATCGCGGGAACCCCTTCCTGGTCGAGGTGGGCCTCGCCTACGGCGGCGACATGGGACTCGAGCAGCCGATCACCCTCTATCGCTATGCCAATCGCGTTCCCCTGCAGTACCAGCAGGGGGCCTGCGCGATCACCCGGGCGGCGATCCAGACGGACTGGCGTTCCTACCAGCTCCAGCAGCCGCGGGGCGCACTGCCCGTCGGTCCCGCCCTCGTGATGGTCCACATCGCGAGCGTGTGGGTTCCGTTCACCTCCGAGAGCAAGGAGGCGATCGCCCACTATCCGGAGATCATCAAGGAGCTGCGGCTCGGTCTGCAGGAGTGTGGGCGCAAGGTGGCGACCCACATCCGCAAGGGCCGCCGCGAGGCCGACGAGCTGAAGAAGCGCGCCTACATCGAGAAGTACATCCCGCAGGTCGCGATCGGACTCGAGCACATCCTGGGCCTGAACGAGAAGCAGCGGAACAAGGTGGTGAAGAACCTGAGCGACGTGCTCGAGAAGAGCCGCAAGCTCTGAGCCGGGAGCCAAGGCATGGCAGCGCGCAAGAAGAAGACGGCCCGCAAGAAGACGGCGAAGAAGAAGGCGGCCCGGAAGAAGGCGGCCGCTAAGAAGAGCGCCCGGAAGAAGGCGCCGGCGCGCAAGAAGTCCGCTGCGAAGGCGCCGGCGAGCAGGAAGAAGAGCGCCGCGCGCAAGAAGACCGCGCGGAAGGCTCCCCGCAAGAAGGCACCCCGCAAGAAGGCGGGGCTCAAGGGCAAGCGCTCCAAGGCGACGAAGAAGGCCGACGATCTGACCCTGACGCTCATCCACGACGAGGCGGGGACGGTCCACAAGCAGATCCTCAAGCTCCGCAAGCCGGACCTGAACTTCCCCGTGCGTTCCCTGGGCAACGTGTCGTACTCCCAGAAGCGGGGCTACTTCGAGATCGGCAAGCAGACCAAGCAACGCACCCTCACCGTCAACACGGTCCGGAACTTCGCCCAGACCCTCCGCATGATGGGACTGTCGAAGGACCTGGTGGAGGCCAACGACTTCGCGACCAAGCGGGACGCCTACTACCAGAGCAAGAACTGGGAGGAGGCGAAGTTCGACGACCAGACCGAGTC
This sequence comes from Myxococcota bacterium, assembly GCA_028284295.1. GTDB lineage: Bacteria > Myxococcota_A > UBA9160 > UBA9160 > UBA4427 > JAJDAN01. Next base: position 4,822 of record JANQSB010000585.1, read on the forward strand.
GGACACCGTGATGGACGATATCGAGGCGCTCTTCTCGATTCGGGGCGTGTCCCGGGAGCAGCTCCGCTACGTCCCGGACGAAGGCTACAACGGCGCGGTCGCGGGCCGGTTGACCGTCCTCGACCCCGACCGCGACACCGGTCGCATCGAGCGCATCGACTGCACCCGCTTCGGCTCGGGCGCCTACTCGATCCCTTCGAGCGTCGAGCACCTCTCCTTCGAGACCAAGGCGAAGTTCATCCTGGCCATCGAGACCGGCGGCGTATTCCAGCGCCTCCAGAGCCACAAGTTCTGGCAGGACCGCAACTGCATTCTCGTGAACATGGCCGGGGTGCCGGCCCGCGCCTGTCGGCGCTTCATCCGCAAGCTGTCGGACGACTGCAACCTGCCCGTCTACGCCTTCGTGGACTGCGATCCCTACGGGATCTCGAACATCTACCGCACCCTGAAGGTCGGCTCGGGGAATGCCGCCCACCTGTCGCAGTTCTTCTGCGTGCCGCGTGCGCGCTATCTGGGGGTGACGCCCCAGGACATCATCGACTACCAGCTGCCCACGCACCCGCTGCAGGAGGTCGACATCAAGCGGGCCAAGGACGCGCTCAAGAACGACCCCTTCTTCAAGGCCCACAAGCCCTGGCGCAAGGCGATCGAGCAGCTGCTCTCCATGGGCGTTCGCGCCGAGCAGCAGTCCCTGGCCATGTGGGGGCTGAACTACGTGATCGAGGAATACCTGCCCGCCAAGCTCCGGGCCACCGGAGCCTTCCTGCCGTGATCGAGCAGCTCGACCTCGAGCTGATCCGGGACGTGGCTGCGCGGATCCGGCCCTACGTGGTTCGCACGCCGCTGCTCCGCCATCCCCGCGAGTCCGGCGAGCTGCTGCTGAAGCCCGAGTCCCTGCAGCCGACGGGGGCCTTCAAGCTGCGGGGTGCGTTCAGCAAGATGCTGCGGGTGCCGGCCGACTGTCCGGGTGTCGTCGCGCACTCGTCCGGCAACCACGCCCAGGCCGTGGCCCGCGCGGCCCGGGTGCTCGGCATCCACGCCGTCATCGTGATGCCCGACGACGCGCCGCCCGGCAAGAAGGCGCGTGCGCTGGCGGACGGCGCCGAGCTGATCGAGGTAGGGCCGGACAGCGAAGAGCGGGCCGACCGCGCGCGCGAGCTGGCCCGGGAGCGCGAGCTCGTGGCCGTGCCCCCCTTCGACGACCTGTGGGTGGCGGCCGGGCAGGGCACCTGCGGGCCCGAGCTGGTCGAGGATGCGGAGAGCCTGGACCGCTTCTACGCGCCGATCAGCGGAGGCGGCCTGATGGCCGGCTGCGCGGTCGCCGTCAAGGCGCTGTCCCCGCACACCGAGATCGTCGGGGTGGAGCCCGAGGACGCCGACGATACCCGGCAGAGCCTCGAGCGGGGCGAACGCTGCGT
>JANQSB010000586.1 GCA_028284295.1 Myxococcota bacterium
GGCCAACCGCGTCGCGCGCAACCCCAGCCGCCACATCGAGCCCGCCAAGGGGCTGTGGGCCGAGCCGCTGTGCGGTTGCACGCCCCACGAGCTCAAGGACGCGAAGGAGACGGAGCTCCGCCGCGACGCCGAGGAGTCGGTCCGGGTCGCCTACGTGGCGGCGACGCGGGCGCGCGAGCTGCTGGTGGTCCCGGTGCTCGGAGACGAGGAGCGCGAGGGCTGGGTCGACGCGCTGAATCCAGCCGTCCATCCCGAGCCCGCCGAGCGGCGGAACGGCGAGCCTGCGCCGGGCTGTCCCCGCTTCGGCGCGGACAGCGTCGTCGACCGCGGTCCCAAGGGCGTCGAGGACGCGTCGCGCTCGGTGCGACCCGGTCTGCACGTACCGAGGGCCGGGGAGCACCGGGTCGTATGGTGGGACCCGGGCGCGCTGGAGCTCGACGTCGCCGAGCAGGTCGGGCTGCGCCAGGAGAAGATCCTGGTGGCTGACGAAGGCGACGTCGCCGAGACGAGTGTCGAGGCCCAGGCGGACTGGCAACGGGCCCGGGCGGCGCTGCTGCAGACCGGTGCGCGTCCGAGCGTCGACGTGCGTCCCATCACGCGCCTGGCCCACGAGGGGGTCGGGTCCGAGCAGGCGGCGGAACCTTCGGATTCGCCCGGCGTCGGTCTGGAGTCGGTCGAGACCGAGCGCTCCGGCCGACCCGGCGGCTCCCGCTTCGGGACCCTGGTGCACGCCATCCTGTCCGAGCTGCCCGACCTGCAGCAGCGCGAGCCGACCGCGCTGGGAGAGGTCGCGGCGCAGCAGGCCCGGCTGCTCGGCGCCTCGGACGAGGAGCGTGATGCGGCGGCCCGCGCCGTCGCCGACACGCTGGCGCACCCGCTGCTGGTGCGGGCCGCGGCTGCCGACGCCCAGGGCGGCCTGCGGCGCGAGACGCCGGTCCTGCTCCGTCGCGACGACGGCATCCTGGCCGAAGGCATCGTGGACCTGGCCTTCCGCGAGGAGGACGAGCAGGGCGCCCGCTGGGTGGTGGTCGACTTCAAGACAGATCGCGACATCGAGTCCGAGCGAGCCGTCTACGAGGAGCAGGTCTCGCTCTACGTCGAGGCCGTGGCCGCGGCCACGGGCGAGCCTGCCCGCGGCCTGCTGTTGCGGGTGTGATGCCGGGGCTTCGGAGCGCGCCCACCGCGTAGCCCGTCGACATTCGCCATCCAGCGCCCCCGAAGTGCGGGCTAAGCTCGGTCCGGTGAGCACTCCCCGGCTGCAGACGATCTCGCCCGTGGACGGTCGCGTGGTCTGCGAGCGTCCGCTCGCCACCCCCGCCGAGATCGGGGACGCGTTGGCCCGTGCGCGAGAAGCCTGCGAGCGCTTCCGAGAAGCCCCCATCGCCGAGCGACAGCAGCTCTGCAGTGCCTTCGTCGACGCCTTCGTGGCGCGACGGGAGGAGATCGCCGAGGAGATCTCCTGGCAGATGGGTCGCCCGATCCGTTCCAGTCCCGGCGAGGTCGGCGGGCTGGAGGAGCGCGCGCGGTACATGATCGAGATCGCCGCCGATGCGCTGGCGCCGGTGGAGCCCGAGCCGCGGCCGGGCTTCACCCGTTTCGTCCGGCGCGAGCCGCTCGGGGTGGTGCTCGTGATCGCACCCTGGAACTACCCCTACCTGACGGCGGTGAACTCGATCGTGCCGGCCATCCTGGCGGGCAACGCGGTCGTCCTGCGGCACTCGTCCCAGACGCCGCTGTGCGCCGAGCGCTTCGCCCGGGCCTTCGAGGAGGCCGGGCTCCCCGAAGGCCTCTTCCAGGTGCTGCACACGTCGCACGTGGACGCCGAGGCGCTGATCGCTCGCACGGGTCGCGACGCCGTCGACTACGTGGCGTTCACGGGCTCGGTGAGCGGCGGCCACGCCGTGGTTCGGGCGGCCAGCCAGCGATTCCTGGGCCTCGGTCTCGAGCTCGGGGGCAAGGACCCGGCCTACGTGCGCGCCGATGCCGACCTGGTCT
>JANQSB010000597.1 GCA_028284295.1 Myxococcota bacterium
GCCGAGGGAGATCGCGTTGCGGGTGGTCTCGCTGCCAGCGATCGTGAGAATCATGAAGAAGAGGTCGAGCTCGATCTCGCTCAGCGCCTCGCTCTCCCCGTCGTCCTGCTGGATCTCGGCCGTGCTGAGGATGGTCCAGACGTCTTCCCCGGGATTGGCGCGCTTCTCCTTCCCGAGCGCCTGGGCGTAATGGAACATCTGGACCTGCATCGCCATGGCTTCGCCCTCGGGAACGGGGTTCGCCGGGTCCGTCGACTCCAGCATCCGCTTGACGAGATCGAAGAGCTCCTTCCGGTCGGCGACCGGGATCCCCATGATGTCCGCGATCATGTGCATGGGTAGCTGGTAGGCGACGTCGTGGACGAAGTTGCAGCTCCCACGCTCGAGGGCATCGTCGACGATCCGCCGCGCCCACTCTCGCGCCTGTTTCTCGAGACGCCCCACCATCCGCGGTGTGAAGCCAGCGCTGATCAGCATTCGCAGCCGATCGTGCTCGCGGCCATCCATGCTGACGATCATCGTCCCCCGCATCTCCTCCCGGACCGGCAGCTGCGGGCCGTCGAAGGCGCTGAAGAGCTCGCTATCCCGATTGATCGCCTGGATGTCCTCGTACTTGCTGATGACCCAGAAGCCCTCGTCGACGTTGCCGCCGGCGTGCTCGGGCACCGGGTGCCAGTGGACCGGGGCCTCGCTGCGGAGCAGGCGGAAGATCCCGTGGGCGAAGCCCTGCCGGAACTGCTCGGTCTCGCTGAGATCGATGTCTTCCACTCGAGTCGGGGGAGTGGGGGCGCACGCGTCGGACATGGCGGACTTCCTCCGGAAACGGCTGCGCTTCCGGGGAGCCGGGGCGCCGGACTCAACCTAAACGAGGTCCGATCTCTGTTCTTGACATTACATGCCAACTGCTTGACATTCCGTGCCACCATGCGTGCCCCCTTCCGCGCCCGGACGCGCGTCTCGTCCATGGCCCTCGAGCTCGCTGCCGAGGCCGGCCTGGCCCCGGACGAGCTCCTCACGAGCGCCGGGCTCTCGGCCCCGGCCCTCGCGGACGCGGGGCAGATGCTCGACGCGGACCAGCTGGTGCGGCTGACGCGCGCGGCGGCGTCCCTCCTCGGCGATGCGGATCTCGGTCTGCGTCTGGGGCAGCGGTTCGAGTTCGCGACCATGGGCGCGTTCCCCTATGTGGTGATGAACGCGCCCAACGTCGAGATCGCGCTGCGCAACATGGCGCGCTACTCGGGCTCGCTCGTCGAGGGCGTACACGTTGCGTTCGTCTCGGGGGAGGGCACCGCGCGCTTCGATCTCGCCTTCGGCGAGTTCGACGCCATGGTGCACCGCCACGTCACGGAGGCCGCGGCGGTGATCTTCGTTCGCTTCTTGCGAGAGCTCGTCGGCGACGATTGGGCACCCCTGCGCGTGGCCTTCCCCCATGCTCGGCCCGCGAGCCTCGAGGCGCATCTCGAGTACTTCGATTGCGAGCTGGGCTTCGAGGAGCCGACCACGAGCATCTCCTTCGATCCCGACATCCTGGCCGTCACCATCGATGCAGCCGATCGCGATCTTCTTCCGATCATCGAGAGACATCTCGACGAAGTCATCGAGGCGGAGAGCCACTCGGACGAGTTCCGTCGTCGGCTCGAGGTGTCCGTGGCGGGCCGGGTCTGTGACGGTCACCCCAACATCCGGGCGACCGCACGGGAGCTGGGGCTCTCCGTTCGAACACTGCAGCGGCGCCTGGACGATCGCGGGCTCTGCTATCGCGACCTGGTCGCTCGAGTTCGGGAGCGACTGGCGATCCGATACCTGTGCGACACGGACATCAGCCTGGGCGAGATCGCGTTCCTGCTCGGGTACTCCGAGCTGAGCGCATTCGATCGCGCCTTTCGAGCCTGGCAGCACGACTCCCCGCGACGCTACCGACGAGCCCACGGGTCGGCTTGAGCCGCTCGGCTCTCTCCTCACCCCCTTCTCGGGCGGAAGCGCGGCATGGCCAGGTCGTCGCTCATGTCCTCCCAGACGAGCTCGACCGGCATGCCGATCGAGACGTCGTCGGGCGAGACGGAGACGAGGTTCGAGATCATGCGCAGGCCGCCCGAGTCCTCGAGTGCGATGACGGCGATGAGGAACGGAAGCTCCTGCTCGCCCGCGATGGGTCGGTGCACGGTGGTGTAGGTGTAGACTTCGCCGAGGCCGGAGAGCTCCTTCCAATCCGCTTCGGCCGAGCGGCACTGGGGGCAGACCGGAGCAGGCGGGTGGCGCGTGTGCTCGCAAGCCGTGCAGCGCTGCACGACGAGCCGGTGTTCGCTCGCCGCCTCCCACCAGGGCAGTGTGGTCGCGTCCGCCAGCGGCGGGGGCATGCTGTCGGGAAAGAATCTCTCGCTCATTGGTTCTCCGCGATGTCCGCTGTCATGCGTGCTCTCACCTCGCGCCGAGCAGCACCGCGCTCGAAGGAACGCAGGCACCGCTGGTGACGAGGCAGACCCGTGCGCCGTCCACCGGGCTCGTCGATTCGCCACGGAGTGAACGGACGCCCTCGACGACGTGATTGAGGCCGTGGATGTAGGCCTCGGAGAGGCTGCCGCCGTGGGTATTCGTCGGCAGGCTGCCTCCCTTCCACGAGAGCGCGCCGCTCTCGATGAAGGGGCCGCCTTCTCCTCGCTTGCAGAAGCCGAAGTCCTCGATCTGCATCAGGGCACAGCCCGTGAAGTGATCGTAGATCTGGGCGACGTCGACGTCGCTGGGGCCGAGTCCCGACTTCGCCCACAGGCGCCCGGCCATCTCTTCGCAGCCGCCCGTCGCGTACAGGTCGTCGTCGATGTTGGCGTTGGTGAAGTGCCCGAAAGCGTATCCCTTCGGCGCACCCTGCTCCCCGGCGATGATCTCCACCTGCGGCTTCGCGAGATCGCGGGCTCGCTCGGGGGTGGTCACGACGACCGCGCAGGCGCCGTCGCTCTCCAGGCAGCAGTCGAAGAGGCGGTGGGGGTCGGCGATCATCGGCGCGGCGAGGTAGTCGTCCATCGTCATCGGGCGACCGCCCATGACGGCGCGCGGGTTCCGGCTCGCGTGGTCCCGAAAGGTGACGGCGAGGGTGCCGAGCTGCTCGTAGGTGGTGCCGTAGAGGTGCATGTGTCGCCGCGTCGGCAGCGCGTACCCGGCAGCGGCCATGAGAAGGCCGTAGGGCATGGAGAAGCCCATCGACGCGAGCATCAGCGAGTTGGCTTGCTGAACGGTCGGAGCTGCGGGCTCGGCAGCCGCGATCACGTCCATGCCGCCCTTGCCGAAGCGGAAGTACTGGCCCTGGCAGAGCGAGCGGTAGACGACGACCACTTCGGCCTGCCCGGTCTCGACCGCCATCGACGCGTTCTGCACGGCCGCGCAGCCGCCGCCTCCGCCGGGCATCCAGACCATGCTGGCG
>JANQSB010000600.1 GCA_028284295.1 Myxococcota bacterium
AAGCCGCTGGCCCTGCTCTCCTTCCTGCTCCGGGAGCGGGGGCGGGTCGTTCCCCAGGACGAGCTCTTCGACGCGCTCTGGCCCGGCACGGCGGTGACGCCGAGCTCGCTGACGCGGGCCGTCTCCCACGCGCGTCGCGCGATCGAGGACACCCACAAGGGAACGCTCATCAAGAGCATCCCCCGCCGCGGCTACCGCTTCACGGGTGAGGTCGCGGTGCTGGGAGAGGCTGCAGCGGGTTCGGCCGACGTGGCGGCCGCCGAGAGGCCCCGCGCTCGTCCCCCCGCTTCGCCCTCCGAGATCTTCGTCGGTCGCGACGACGCGCTCGCCCGCCTGCGTTCGGCTGCCGCGGCCGCCGGGGGCGGTGCCGGGAGCCTGGTCCTGGTCGCCGGAGCCGCCGGGATCGGCAAGACACGGCTCGTCGAGGTGTTCGCGCGGGAGATGGAGTCCCAGGGCAGCCTCGTCGTCTTCGGTCGCTGTCGCGACGGCGAAGGAGTGCCGGCCTTCTGGCTGTGGTCCGAGCTGCTGCGAGGTCTGGCGGCCGCCGGCCTGGTCGAGGCGGACGGCGACTGGGAGGGCCTGATCACGCGCGCCGCGGGTGCCTCGGATCCCGAGAAGCGTTTCCGCCTCTTCGAGGCGGTCGGGCGCGAGCTGATCGACGCGGGGCGCACACGACCCTTGATCCTGGTGTTGGAGGACCTGCAGTGGGCGCACTCTCCGTCGTTGCGGCTCCTCGAACACCTCTCCTACGAGCTCGAGCACGCCCGGATCCTGGTCGTCGGGACGATCCGCAACGAGCAGCGCGAGCGCGGCCATCCGCTCGGACGAACGCTCTCCGTTCTTCGCAAGCACCGCTTCTCGGAGCAGATCGAGCTCTCGGGCCTCTCCCGGGCGGATATCGGTCGCCTGCTCCGGGAGGTGATCGGACGCGCTCCCCCGGCGGAGCTGACCTCGGAGCTCTTCGCACGCACCGAAGGAGTCCCGCTCTTCGTGCGCGAGGTGGTCCGGCTGCTGATCGAGCGCGGAGATCTCGAGCGGCCGGAGCTGATCCGTCGGCGGGGGATCACGCTTCCCGACCATGCGGTGGATCTCATCCGGCGGAGCCTGGACACGCTCTCGGATGCCTGTGCGGAGATCGTCTCGGCCGCCTCGGTGCTGGGGCGCGAGCTGTCGGCACCCGCGGTGGCGGACCTGGTGGGGATCGAGCGCGAGGAGGCGCTCGACCTTCTCGACGAGGCGGTGAAGGGAGGTGTGCTGGAGGCGCTACCCGACGCGCCTTCGGGCTATCGATTCACCCACGCTCTCTTCCAGGAGGCCGCCTACGAGGGTCTCACCCAGGGACGTCGCGCTCGGTTGCACGGTCGCGCCGCCCGGCGCCTGGAGGCGCAGTACGCGGACGATCCGACCCCGGTCATCGCCGAGCTCGCGCACCACCACCACCAGAGCCTCGCCGTGGGAAGTCCGGAGCTCGCCTTCGAGTTCGCCATCGCGGCAGCCGACGAGGCCCGGCGGATGTTCGCCTACGAGGATGCAGCGACCCACTACGAGCAGGCCGTCGACGCGCTCGACCAGTCCGAAGCGATCGACCCGGCGCGGCGGCTCGCTGTCCTGATCGAGCTGGGCGAGGCGCACCGGCTCGCCGGCGACCGCGAGCGTCGTCGCGCGGTCTCCATGCGCGCCATGGAGAGCGCACGCGCGCTGGGTCGCGGCCCCGAGTCCGCCCTCGCCGCGATCCGCTTCTGCGACGTCAACGAGTGGTCTCCCGAAGACCCGGAGGCGGAAGCGGCCGTCGCCGAGGCGCTCGCCGGCCTCGACGAGAGCGACATGGCGCTGCGGGCGAGTCTCAAGGCACGCCAGGCCTATCTGGGGATCCGTCTGCCGACTGCGATCGGAATCGCGCGGGAGGCCGCGGCCCTCGGTCGGAAGAGTCGCGAGCCGGAGACCCTGCAGGAGGTCCTGTACGTACTCCACTACTCGCTGGCGGGCCCCGACCATCTCGACGAACGGCGTGGGATGATCGACGAGCTGGTGGCGGCCGCGCGCGAATCGCAGAGCCACGACACGGCGACGATCGCGATGCTCGACATCGCCTGCGACCATCTCACCCTGGGCGACCGCGCGGGTGCCGCACGGATGCGCGAGGAGCTGTCGACGCTGGGAGGAGACCCTCCCTCCCCGAGCATTGCCTGGCACACGGGTGTCTTCGACGCCGGCCTGGCCATCCTGGAGGGCCGTCTGGATGGACTGGAGCAGATGATGGCCGATTCCCTGCTCCTCGGCCGTCGTATCACGCATCCCTTTGCACAGGCCTGCTTCAACGGCCAGCAGATGTGGCTCCACCGCTACCGCGGAGACGACGGGGCCATCCAGCCGCTCTTCGATCGTGCGCTGGCCTCGAAGCTCGGCCCCAACCACTGGGCGCGGGCGGTCATGGTGCGAACCGAGCTGCGCCTGGGCAACGAAGCGCGCGCCCGCGAGCTGTGGGAGGGCCTCGCGGCGGGCGACTTCGCCAGCGTCAGCCGCGGGATCCGCTGGATCGGGACCCTGGTGGAGATCGCCCATGCCTGCGCGGACCTGGACGACCCGCGGCGGGCCGAGATCCTGCTGCGCCTGCTCGCACCCGCCGAGGATCAGCACGGAGTGCTGCCCATCCCGGTGCTCTACGGCGGCCCCGCGAGCTACGGGCTCGCGCGACTCAACGAAGTGCTCGGGATCGCGGACGCGGCCGCGCAGTACTACGAGCACGCGCGCGAGGGTGCCTTGCGCATGGGAGCGCGCCCCATGCAGTCCCGCATCCAGAAGGACTTCGCGCTGCTGCTCGAGCGATCGGGTGATTCCGCGCGCGCGGAGCTCCTGAAGCGAGAGGCGGAGGCGCTCGACGAGGAGACGGGCTGTCGCCTCGAGTCACCGGCCGAGAGTCGGACGCCTTGAGCGAGCCGCCCCGGCTCGACATCGATGCGCTCCGTACGCGGCTCGAAGAGCTGCGGGACGAGATCCGCGAGCTGCTCCGGGGCACCGCGGAAGACGCGCGGCCGGTGGATCTCGACCAGCCCATCGGGCGGGTGTCCCGCGCCGACGCCATGCAGCAGCAGAGCATGCTGGCCGCGAATCGTGCAACGGCCCAGCGGCGCCAGCAGCAGGTGGAGGCGGCCCTCCGGAGGATCGCCGAAGGCGAGTACGGCGAGTGCGCGGCTTGCGGCGAAGACATCGACCCGAGACGGCTCCTCGCCCAGCCCGAGGCGCCGCTCTGCGTCGCCTGTCAGGGTCTGCGCGAGCGCTAGGCGAAGCGTGCCCGCTAGCGCCTTCGCGACAGCGTGCAGCCCAGGGTGCCGAGCGCGACCAGGAGGCCGGTCGATGGCTCGGGAACGGTGACGGGGGTGAGTGACTGGATCTCGCCGAACACGAGCGCGAGCCTTCCACGCCGCAAGTACGCGAAGCTCATCAGCGCCCGATCGTCCCAGTCGGCGAGAACCAGCGAGGTGGGAGGGCTGTCACCCGAGATCGCCGTGCCGTCGCTGTCGCGCAGCAAGAGCTCCAGCTGACTGATTGGCAGTCCCGTCGAGATGATGCTCGAGGGTGAGTTGAGCACGAGGAGATCGGTGGGCAGATCCCGGATCACCAGGTTGGCGCGCGCTTGCGGATTGGAGCGGAAGCTCTCTCCACCGACCTGCATCGAGAGCTCGATCTGGCCCATCGCGGGGTTGGCGAGATAGCGTCCCAGGGTCGGATCGCTGTCGAGGTCCTCCAGATCCGAGTCGTAGCCGAAGCTCCCCGTGAACGGCATTCCGAGCGTGAACTGCCCGCCGAGAATGCCGTCGGGATCGTCGATCTGGGAGATCTCGCCGGAGATCGAGAAGTCCAGCGGCGTCGCCCATGCGGGCGCCCCGGCGACCGCGGAGCCGACCGCCGCGACGACGAGCACAACCAGGAGTCGGGTCTTCATGGAACGCCTCCGCGGGCGTCCTCAGACTATCAACCCGAAATCGGTACCGTGTTACGTTCCTGTGTCGATCGCGTGGCTCGGCGCCGGCCGCCGAAGGCCGCGAGCGCCAGACCCAGCCATAGCTGCAGGCCGACTGCGGGCTCGGGGACGATTCTCAGCAGGTCGAAGCCCAGGTACTCGGCGTTGCCGGTGCTGAAGGCCTCGATGCGGAAGCCCACGTTGGTGATCCCGCCCGGCAATGCGTAGCTCAGGTCCTGGAAGGTCGTGCCGAGAACGACTCCCGCCCAGGTCGAGCTCTCCAGCTGGCCCGAGCCGTTGGGGAGGAAGGTGTCCAGCGTGGTCTCCACCGTCGTGTCGGTGTCGATGACGATGATCCGCAGGTAGTCCTGACCCGCGTCCCAGACGCTGGCGTCGTTGGCGGCCAGCAGCAGGTGGAGGTCGTAGCTCGAGGCGGCGGCGAGCGGGAGGCCGCCGCTCAGCGGCAGCGAGACCGAGAGCGGGTTGGCGCCTCCGCTGAACGGCTCGTTGAGATCGCGTCCGGCGAAGAAGTCCGCGCCCTCCTGTCCCGCGAAGCCGAACGAGGTGCCGATCGACTGGAGTCCCCAGAACGCCTGTCCGCCACCCCCGCCTCCGACGACCGTGTAGCGGGTGCCGCTGCCGTCGTCGTTGAAGTCCTCGATGGGGATCGCGCTCGCCGCGCCCGGTGCGAGCAGGAGAGGGAGTGTCGCGAGGATCGCTGCCGCGGGGGCGAAGGGATTCCAGGCCATGCCCGACACATCGGCCGGATGGCCTCCGGGCATGAACCACCGGTCGCAGCGCGGGCGCTGCGCAGGGGGTGCGCGAGCCGGCGCCCGTCAGGAGCCGCCGAGGGCCTTCTGGTAGTCGACGCAGAGCCAGCGCTCGGGCTGCATCCGGTAGAGCCAGTTGTCGCCGGTCTCGTTGCTGTCCACGTAGGCGTTGCCGAGCTCTTCGCCGAAGTAGCGCCAGGCCATGGGGCGCAGCTCCTTGTCGCGATCCGCCTCGCGCGCCTCGACGACGGGCCCTTCGACGCTCACGTACTTGTACGGCATCTCCTCCTGTTGGGCGACGAGGCTGAAGCGGCCCGCCCGGTCGAGCGCGACGCCCTTTCGGGAGCCCTTCGAGGTGATGACCCAGACCCCCTGCTCCGGCGTGTAGTCGTACCAGATGGGTGCTGCGAGGGGCGCCCGCCCCGGGTCGTCGACGCTGATGACGCCGACGTGACGCGCCGCGAGGAAGGCCTCGCGCTCGTCGCGGCTCATGCTCAGGTTCACGTTCAATCCTCCTCGGACTCGCGCAGCTTGGCGAGCACGCTCAGGTCCTCGAGCGTCGTGGTGTCGCCCGTGGATTCCTTGCCCGACGCGATGTCTCGCAGCAGGCGGCGCATGATCTTCCCCGACCGGGTCTTGGGCAGCGCGTCGGTGAAGCGGATCTCGGCGGGCCGTGCGATGGCGCCGATCTGCTTGGCGACGTGCGCCTTGAGGGTCTTGTCGAGCTCTTCGCCGGCCTCGGCGGTGCCCGTCGGCGTCACGAAGGCCACGATGGCGGTCCCGGTGATCTCGTCGGGACGTCCGACGACGGCTGCTTCGGCAACGTCGCCGTGGGAGACCAGGGCGCTCTCCACCTCCATGGTGCCGATGCGGTGGCCGGAGATGTTCATCACATCGTCGACCCGGCCCATGATCCAGAAGTAGCCCTTCTTGTCCCGGTGGGCGCCGTCGCCCGCCAGGTAGGTCTCGTCGTAGCTGCCCCAGTAGGTCTCCTTGTAGCGCTGGGGGTCGCCCCAGATGCCGCGCAGCATTCCCGGCCAGGGCTTTCGCACCACGAGCAGCCCGCCGTCGCCGTGGCGCACCTCGTTGCCGTCGTCGTCGTAGATGGCGGCGTCGATCCCGGGGAAGGGCAGCGTGGCCGAACCGGGCGTCGTGGGGACGCCGGCGGGAATCGGCGTGATCATGATGCCGCCCGTCTCGGTCTGCCACCAGGTGTCGACGATGGGGCACTTCTTCTTGCCGATGACCCGGTGGTACCACATCCAGGCTTCGGGGTTGATGGGCTCGCCCACGGTGCCCAGCAGACGCAGCGACGACAGGTCGTGCGACTTCGGATGCTCGTCGCCGAGTCGGATGAAGGTCCGGATGGCCGTGGGCGCGGTGTAGAAGATGTTGACGCCCCACTTCTCGATCAGCGCCCACCAGCGATCGGGTCCCGGGTGGGTGGGCACGCCTTCGTACATGACCGTGGTGGCTCCGTTCGCGAGGGGGCCGTAGATCACGTAGGAGTGCCCGGTGATCCAGCCGATGTCGGCGGTGCACCAGTAGACGTCTTCGTCCTTGATGTCGAAGATGGCCTTGAAGGTGGTCGTGACGTGGGTGAGGTAGCCGCCGGTGGTGTGGAGGATGCCCTTGGGCTTGCCGGTGGTACCGCTGGTGTAGAGGATGAAGAGCGGGTGCTCGGAGTCGAGCTTCGCCGGCTTGCACTTCGGGCTGGCGTCCGCCATCAGCTCGTGCCAGTAGTGGTCGCGCCCCTCGACCATCGACGCACCGTCCCGGATGCGTTCGACGACCACCACCTTCTCGACGCCCGGGCAGCCCGCTAGCGCCTCGTCGACGGCGGGCTTCAGCGGGAAGCCCGCCCCCTTGCGGTAGCCGCCGTCGGCCGTGACGACCAGCTTCGCCTCGGCGTCGTTGATGCGGTCGCGCAGCGCGTCGGAAGAGAAGCCGCCGAAGACGATGCTGTGGGCCGCGCCGATACGGGTACAGGCGAGCATGGCGATCGCCAGCTCCGGGACCATCGGCATGTAGAGGCAGACCCGGTCGCCCTTCTTGACGCCCAGCTCCTTGAGGACGTTCGCGAACTTGCAGACCTCCCGGTGGAGCTCCGCGTAGGTGATGACCCGGCTGTCTCCCGGCTCGCCCTCCCAGACGATGGCCGCCTTGTTGCGACGCCAGGCGTTCTTGCCTTCGAGATGACGGTCGACGCAGTTGTAGGAGACGTTGAGCTTGCCGCCGACGAACCACTTCGCGAAGGGCGGCTTCCAGTCCAGCACCTTCTTCCAGGGCGTGAACCAGCTGAGATTCTTCTTGGCCATCTTGGCCCAGAAGCGCTCGGGGCTGCGTGCGCCGAGCTTCCGGTACTCGTCGACGGTCTTCTTGTTCCAGTTGGCCTGGCGCTTGAACTCGGGATCGGGCTTGAAGACACGCTTCTCTTTCAGCAGCGATTCGATGTCGGGCATTCTTCCTCGGGATCTCCAGCGGAGAGGCTTGGCTGGCTTCAGTGACCGGCGCGCACCCAGGCTTCGACGTCCGGGATGCGCTTGGGGATCGCTTCGTTGAGGTTCTCGTGGCCGTCGTTGGTGATGACGACGTCGTCTTCGATGCGCACGCCGAGCCCGCGCAGGGAGGCCGGTGCCTGCTCGTCGTCTTCGCGCACGTAGAGCCCCGGCTCGACGGTGAAGACCATTCCCGGCTCGAGCTTGCGGGGCTCCTTGCCGTGGGCGTAGACGCCTACGTCGTGAACGTCGAGCCCCAGCCAGTGGCTCGTGCCGTGCATGTACCAGGGCTTGTAGCTCTCGGCCTGGAAGAGGTCGTCCACGGTGCCCTCGAGCAGCTGTAGCGACACCATGCCCTCGATCAGGCTCCGGACCGCCGCCTCGTGGATCTGCGGCAGCGTCGACCCCGGTCGGCACTCCGCGAGTGCGGCTTCCTGCGCGGCCAGCACGACCTCGTAGACGGCGCGGCCCGTGCCCGTGAAGCGGCCACCGACGGGGTAGGTGCGGGTGACGTCGGACGCGTAGCCCGACAGCTCCGCGCCCGCGTCGATCAGCACCATCGTGTCCCGCTCGAGGGGCTGGTCGTTGGTCACGTAGTGGAGGATGGCCGCGTTGCGACCGCCGCCGACGATGGAACCGTAGGCGGGACCGCTGCCACCGCGGCCGCGGAAGACGTGGAGCAGCTCGGCCTCGAGCTGGTACTCGTAGTTTCCCGGCTGCGCGAGCCGGGCCGCCCCCTCGTGGGCCTCGGCGGAGATCGAGGCCGCCTCCCGCATCCACTCGAGCTCGGCGGGCTCCTTGAAGAGCCGCATCTCGTGCAGCAGGTGGCGCGGGTCCACGAGCTCGGCAGCCGGCGCGAAGCCGAGCTTGGTGCGGGTCCGCAGCTCTTCCTGGACCGCGACGATCCTGCGGTCCAGCTCTTCGCTGCGCCCGAGCACGTGATAGAGCCGGACTGCGCCTTCGAGGAGCTTCGGGAGCTTCTCGAGCAGCTCTCCGCAGGGATGGGCCTCGTCGGCGCCGAAGCGCTCGACCGCGCCCTCGACGCCGGGGCGGATACCGGTCCAGGTCTCGGCCGCGCGGTCCCGGGGCTGGACGAAGAGCGTGAACGCGGGGCCGCCGTCGGTGCGCAGGACCGCGACGGCGTCCGGCTGGTCGAAGCCCGTCAGGTACCAGAAGTCGCTGTCCTGCCGGAACGGATACTCGGTGTCGGCCGATCGCGTGGCCAGCCTGGCGCCCACCAGGATGGCCACCGCATCCGGTCCCATCGCGTCGAGGAAGCGCTGGCGGCGTTCGGCGAACACCCGCGCAGTCTATCGCGTCCCCGCGATCGGAGGCGACGCGCACACCACCTCGACGTCTCCACAGCGGGTCGCGCACACGGCCCCGCCCGAGCGGGCGGACACGCCCGTGTAGTACAGCTCGCCACCGTCTCGGGGAAGTGCCCAGGACTCCACGAGCCCCTTCCGCGGGTGCACCTGGTAGACCCGCCCGCTCCAGCGCGTCACGAAGGCGCTGCCGTCCGGCCCGATCTGGATGTCCTGGGTGAAGTCCAGCCCCACCGGGAAGGCATCGTCCAGCACCACGGTCGGGGCGGCCTCGAGCCTCAGGCGGTCGGCCGTCGGCGGGAGCATCACGAGCTCCAGCCGCGTTCCCTTGCGGATCGCGAAGAAGCCCATCCCGAGGCTGGTGAAGCGGACGAACTGGATCTCGGCGGGGTCGATCGCGTACCCGAAGCGGGCGACCTCGTTTCCTTCCAGGTCGAGCACGAAGGTCGGGTGCGGGAAGGGTCCCAGCTCGTCCTCGGGCAGGGGCAGACGATCCGTGGTGACCCACACGTAGCGTCCCACCGGGTCCCAGGCCGGGGTCTTGGCCGCGTAGGCGACTCCCGGCTCCGCGGCGCCGATCGTGAGCTCGCGGAGCACGCGGCCGCGGGGATCGACGACGAGCACCGCGCCACCCCCGTGGCTGGCATCCGCGTAGCGGCTCACGAGGAGGAGCTTCTCGGCGGTGCTCCCGAAGCCGTGCTCGTGACGGGCCAGCGGGCCGCTCGCGATCTCGTTCCAGAAGCGGCCATCGGGAAGCAGGGTCACCTCGCCCGTCTCGAGCTCGACGAAGCCCGCCTCTTCGAAGTAGGTCGTGAAGTACACGCGACCCGCCTGGGGGAGGACGTCCCATACTCCCGAGAAGGTCTCGCCGCCCCCGGGTCGCGGGCCCGTCTCGAAGGGCTCGAGCAGCGTCCGCGTCCGGAGGTCGAAGCGGCCGATGGGGCGGGGTCCGGGCCTGGCGAGGTCGGCCCGGGGATCTTTCCCGGCCGCTCGATAGCTCGACCAGAAGGCTGCCTGTCCGAAGTACAGGACACCCTGGTCGGCTTCTCCGTACCACGCGCAGTAGCGCTCGTCCGTCGAGGGCGGGTCGGCGGCGTGGACGCTGACGGCCGGGACTTCGGGGGGTGCCTGGGAGTCGGGTCCCAGGAGCGAGCACGCCAGCGGCTGCAGGAGGGAGAGAGCCAGAGCGAGCCCTCCGATGCCGCCCCGCGCGGCGGTGCCGCATCCGGCGGCAGTCCAGCGCCGGGCTCCCAACTCCCTGTCGCGAAAGGGCTTCGATCTCAGCATCGGGCGCGGACTCGCGTCATCGGCCCCGCACGGGGCCGGGGGTGCGTTCCGGGGTTGCAGTCGGCCCCGCGGCAGTCGCACGCGAAGGCCCTGTTTCTTCTGCGGATTCGGTCTTGCGCACGGATGGCACGCTTCATGCTCTAGCAAGAGGGCAAATCTGGCATGGCCGTCGCGGGTGGTAACGGGCGCGTTCACCCGCGGCGGCCAAACAGGCCCGGGCTCCGGGGCCCATCAACGAGGCGCTTTCCCCCAGAACAGCACCCCGCTTTCTCGGACCCGGGTGCCAGATCACCGAAGCCCCCCGGTGGAGCGCATCCCACCGGGGGGCTTCTCGTTGGGGCCGCGCGGATCGACCGGCTGGCTCGCCGCGGACGAGGCTCACTTCGGGGCGGGCTTCGACCCCGTCTGGGCGGCCGCCGCCTTCTTCTTCTTCTTGCGTCGCCGTCGCTTCTTCCTGGCGGCGCCGGGCTGTGCGGGATCGCGTGTCGCAGGGGCTCCCGCCTTGCGGGTCTTCTCGGTCCTTCCTTCAGAGCGCGCGTCCGACTTGCCGGGGGCGCGGGCTTCCCCCCGAACCGTCGCGCTGGCCTCCGCCTCGGGATGCGGGTCGACCCGGCGCACGATCTCGACGACCTCCGGCCCGAACTCCGTGACGAACCAGCCCTTGAGCTCTTCGACGTCCTTCAGGTCCTGCGCCTTCTCGGGGTTCTTCCAGGCGATGGCTTCGAGGGAGGAGTTCGGACACAGGACGCCCGGGTCGAGCTCGAGCTCCTGTGCCCGCGCCGCGCGCCAGCGCTTGAGTCGATTGACCAGACGCTCCGTCTTGCGGTCGATCCGCTTGCGTCCGTTCCCGTTGCCCTTGACCTTGGGCGGCGGAGTCTTCGCGGCACTGCGTCCGGCCTTCACGGCGGCGAGGATGTCCTTGCCCATGCGGCGCACGATCAGGTCGGTGACGCCCTTCACCTCGCCCAGATCGCCCATGCGGCGGGGCTTCGTCTCGGCGAGCTCGAGCAGGGTGCGATTGCCCAGCACCTTGAAGGTGGGACGGTCGATCTCTCTCGCACGCCGGTCGCGCATCAGGTAGAGCTCGCGCAGCACGGCCGCCGACCGTTCGTCGAGCTTCTTGGCGCCCTTGATCCGCAGGTGGCCGTGCTCGTCGAACTCCCGCTCCGGCCACTCGCGCTGGGTGAGTGCTTCGAACTCCTCCTCGGCCCAGCCGAGTCGCTTGGCGTGACGCAGTGCCTTCTCGAGCTTGGAGGCGAGTCGGATCAGGTAGTGGACGTCGCCCGCGGCGTACTTGAGCTGCTTGTCGGTCAGGGGGCGTCGCGACCAGTCCGAGCGCTGCTCGTCCTTCGGGACGTTGATGCCGAAGTGCTGCTCGATGATCGCCGCGAGCCCGATGGCCGGGTACCCGAGCAGCTGCGCGCTGATCATCGTGTCGAACAGGTTGGCGAAGCGGAAGCCGCAGTCGCGCTTGAGCACGAAGATGTCGTACTCGGCGGCGTGGAAGATCTTGCGGACCTTCGGAGACTCGAAGACCGGGGCCAGGGGGCGCAGCTCCGCAGGGCCGCCCAGCGCCAGGGGGTCGATGAGGTAGCAGTGCTTGCGGGTGGCGACCTGGACGAGACAGGTCTTGTCGAAGTAGTGGTAGAAGCTGTCCGCTTCGGTATCGACGCCGATGACGTCTTCGCGGAGCAGATCTTTCGCAAGAGCTTCGAGGTCGCTCGAGCGATCGATGATCTGATAATCCGCCAACCCGACCTCGTTGTGGGGCTCCCGACCCATCGGTTCGCTGCTACTTCTCGCCGGGCGAACCGTGCCCGGCGTTTGCAGCCTGGCAGCTCGGTCGGGTCGAGCTCCCAACACGATGCGGGGGGTGCATCACCGGGAATGGGTGATGCCCGCGGCATCCTAGCCCATGACGTCCCGGGTGGCCCGGAACGGCCCTGGAGCGCTCTCGCGGCTTCCCGCGGGTGGCCGCTACGCTGCATCCCATGTCCGATTCCGGAGCATCGGGGCACTCAGTGGGCCGAGCCGAGCTGGGAGTGTCGACCCGCGTCGACCCCGCAGAGGCCGGCGTCGAGGCGGTGGAGCGCGCAGCCGAGCGGCTCGGCGGGACCGAGCCCGGCCTGACGGTCCTGCTGGCGACGGCGGCCCACGGCGGTGGGCTCGTGGACCTGGTGGCGGCCGCGCGCGAGGCCACCCACGCGCCGGTGGTCGGCGCGAGCGTCGAGGGAATCCTGGCGCCCGAGGTGGAGGTCAGCTCCTGGCCTGCAGCCGTGGCCCTGGCCGTCGCGGGAT
>JANQSB010000603.1 GCA_028284295.1 Myxococcota bacterium
CCGTGCCAGCGTGCGGTCGAACTCGCGCCGGACCTGCGCGGCGTCGTCGCCGCCGATCGACCGCGTCTCGGCCGGCTCCGCCCGCGAACGCGAACGGTGCAGGCTCTCGAGACTGCGCAGGATCTTGTAGCGCACCATTCCGCTCTCGATCTCGCTCAGACCGCCGACCAGCACGCTCACGGCCGCGGGGCGATCGAAGCGCGCGAGGGTGCGCGGCACGTGCCGGAGAACCGGAATCGGCACGGAAGGGTCCACGAGACTCTCACCGAGTACCGCCAGCGCCTCGTCGCCGCGCGCCAGCAGCGCCTGGCGCACCTCCTCGCGGATCCGCCGCTGCCCCAGCAGGTCGACCAGAGGACGGGTGAACCACGGGTCGCCGCTCTCCCGAACGGCGTGGATCGACTCGCGCGCCACCTCGAGGTCGGGGTCGCCGGCCAGCGCGACGAGCGCCTCGCGGTAGACGCGGTGGTAGTGCAGGCGGGCCCCCGTCGCGACCGCGAGTCGCGGGTCGGGAACCGGATACGCCATGGCCTCGTCGATCAGGGGCACCAGGGCCTCCGGCTCGACGTTGCCGTGGGCGAGCCGCCCGGCCATCGCGCTGAAGCGGACGACCAGACAGGGGGTGTCCGCCAGCGCCTCGAGGGTCGTATCGACCTCGGACTCGATCGCCCAGCAGGCACGTACCGCCGCAGCGCGAACACTCGGCTCTTCGTGGTCGATGAGTCGCCCGAGCATCTGCGGGAGATCTTCCCGGCCCGCGAACGCGAACAGGTCGAGCGCCGTGGCGACGACGGTCGGCGAAGGGTGATAGAGGATGAGTGTCGGAACGAGGTCGACGCGGCCGCGCTCGGCCAGCAGCCGCAAGGCGGCCAGCACGCGCCGCTCGTCCGGGTCCCCGAGCGCCCGCAAGAGGGATCCCACCGAGTCGATGTCGAGCTCGGGGTGCTCCACCCGGGTCTCCACGCTGCGCTCCTGAAGCGTGCTGCGGAAGACGTCCAGGTAGACCCGACGCAGGCGCAGGGCGGCCAGGCACCACGATGCGGCGAGCAGAACGAGGGCGCCCGCCACGACCATCCTCGGCTGGGGAGCCGCGACCAGCGCCAGGATCAGGAGCGAGGCCAAGGCCTTCGCGCCCGTCTGGCCCACGATGTCGATGGCGCCCTTCACGGCGCCCCGAAGCGAGGCGGGCATGGGCAGGTAGAGGAGCTCCGAGGCCGTCTTGTGGAGCGAGTAGCGCAGGGTGCCGTCGGCCAGCTTGAGCCCGATCGTGGCGACCAGGGCTCCGCCCGCCAGCACGCCCAGCCCGGCCAGCAGGACCAGCGCCGGCAGCACCGCCAGCGAGCGGTCGACGCCGAGGCTGCGGACCAGGGGCGTGACGCCGCCCGCCAGCATGGCGATCGAGAAGAGGTTCAAACCGAGGTAGATGCGGGAGAGCCACGAGGCGAGGTCCTCGGCCGGCACCTCCTCGGTGAGCACGCTCTTGAACAGGTAGTCCGCGAAGGTGAGCGTCATGCCCCCCAGCACCACCAGAAGGGCCACCCTCAATGCGTAGGGGTGGCCGAGCACCTCTCGCAGACTGGTGGCGAGCGAAGCCACGGAGTCCTCGGTCGGGGGAGACGCGACTTCTCCGTCCGCCTCGCCCGGACGCAAGGCCACCATGGGCCCGATTGCGGATGCCCCGAACGCAGCCGCGGATGCCAGCAGCAGACCCTCCGCGCCGAACAGGGGCGCGAGCAACGTGGCCATGGCGGCTCCCGCAAGCGCGCCGATGGAGCCGCCCATCGCGATCGAGGCGAACACGCGCTTCGCCTCGATGATGGTCATGAGCTCGGCCAGCGTGAGCCAGAAGCGGACCACGACGAGGCTCGTGATCACCCCGGACCAGACGTAGAGGACGTAGAAGGACCAGCTCTGGCCCGCGGCGGTGAGCACCCAGAAGCCCACGCTTCCAGCCGCCGCAGCAGCCTGGAGGAGGAGGAGCATGCCGCGGTTCCCACGCCCGCCCCGCTCGCGGGCGGCCAGGAGCGCGAGCACCGCGATCGCGATCGTTACGAAGGGCAGGCGCTCCACCGAGACGTTTGCCAGGAACAGCGCATCGCGCGCAGTCTCCAGCAGCAGGTGCCCGGCCATGACACCGGCGAGCGTGCCGGATGCGGCCCAGCGCAACCGCCTCGCACCCGTCCGGGGTACCCGGGGATCGGTTCGGGTCGTCTGTTCGGCCGATGCCATCGTGGGGTTCCGCTGGTGTGGTTGACCCGACTGCGTAGAATGTGGCGGGGAGCGGTCGGAGACGCGAGGATGACAGCTGCCCGTCGGGAACGCCGCCGGAGCTGGGGAAGCCGGAAAGGGCTCTGGGCTTGGATGCACCCCGCGAGGAAGCCGTGACGGTCCCACGCGTGTTTCGCGGCGCCTGCCTGCTGCTGGCGGTCCTGGCGGCCGTTACGGACGCCACGCCGGCCCGCGCGGAGCCAGACGAGGATCGGAGCAGCTTCTTCTCCTGCCGGCGGCAGTACGCGAGCGTGGGCGAAGCGGCCCGATCGAAGGGCAGCATCGACTTCTACCACGGCCTCGCGTACTTCGGCGGTGCGGGCGGAATCCGTCTGTGGGGCAGTCCCTCGCGCCGCTTCACCGGGCGCAACGAGTTCGACAAGGAGCTCCGCGGCGAGCTCTCGTTCTCGTCGACGGACGCCCGCAAGGACGCGGACCTCGCGAGCGACCTGACCCTGGCCTTCACGGCGGGACTCCTGCCCGCAGCCACCATCGGCGCTTCCTGGCTCCGGACGGGAGACTGCGTCGAGGCCTGGGAGATGTTCGGACAGACCGTGGAGTCCTTCGGTCTCACGGTGTTCCTCACCGAGGCGGTGAAGCTCGCTGCCGGCCGCGACAGGCCCTACACCGAGAGATGTGGAGGGCCTGGACGACCCCCGAGCGACGCGAGCTGCGGGAGCGGGGATCGGCACCGCAGCTTCTGGAGCGGTCATGCCAGCCTGGCGGCCGCGGGCGCGGGCGTGAGCTGCTCGTTTGCCATCCGCCGCGATGCGTGGGGACATTCGGGCGCCGCGCGCGCGACCCCGTGCCTGCTGGGTGGCGCCCTCGCGCTCACCACCGGCGTGCTACGGATCAGCGCGGACCGCCACTGGGGAACCGACGTGCTGACCGGCTTCGCGGTCGGCGGGGTGGTCGGCTACTTCGACATGGCGGGGCCCCTCGACCTGCTGCGCTTCGAGACGCGCGACTCCGCCGGACGCGTGAGTGCCAGGGGAGTGGTGCTGCCGGGCGTCGTCGAGGGGCGACCGGGGCTGCAGCTGATCGGCTTCTTCTGAGTGCGAAGGGAGCGGTAGGCCGTGCGGATCACACGGCCGGCCGCGTCGCAGCCGGGTTAGAATCGCTCGAACACCGGGAGGGCGCGATGCGGTCGCTGACACGCCGCTGGACGACGACGAGGCCATCTGGGTACACCGAACACGCGGCGGCCCACCGTTCCGTGCGCTCCGACGCCGCGGGCTTCCCGCGGTCCCCCACCGCGTGGTCCCTGGTGATCCTGACGGCGATCACCTGCCTGGCCGCACCCGAGCTCGCCCTGGCGCGGACGCCCGCAACGAAGCCGGAGGCCGCCGAGGCCAGCGAGCCCGAGGAGCCGGCCGAGCCGAAGCTGGTCGTCGAGGGGCGCGAGCTGCTGGCCCGCTTCGAGGAAGGCGATGCCCGGCTGGCCGAGCTCCGCCGCGAGGCGCGACGGACGAAGGGCGAGCAGCTCCAGGTCTTGAACCGCCAGATCGCCGACCAGCGGATCGAGATCCTGAAGGACATCTCGGCCCTGGTGGACAACGTCGTCGCCCAGCAGGAGGCGGAGATCGACAGCGCCGAGCTGTCCGCCGAGGTACAGCAGCTGCTCGATCGTCTGGTCCCTTCGATCGTCTCCCACATCCGGTCGGCCGAGAAGATCGTGCGGCGACTGCGCAAGGTGCGCGAGACGGCTCCCGAGACCGAGCTGCTGGACCTCGAGCAGCAGATCGCCGCCCAGATCGAGTGGGGCATCACCCTCTACCGGGCGTACGCCGACGCCGTGGACGACATGGCCCTGCTCGGCATGGATGCCGCACCGGAACGCGAGGCGCTCGAGGAGAGCCTCACCCGGGCGGCCGAGACGGTCGCGCGGCGCCTCGAATACCAGATGGAGCGGCGCTCGCGGCTGCAGGAGCAGGTGGCCGAACGTCCGGAGGACGAGGAGCTTCGGCTGCAGCTCACGTCGATCGAGGCGCGCCGCGAGCGGACCGTTCGTACCCTCGAAGCCTCGATCCGACTGCTGGAACGACTGCAGCTGCCGGCCGCCGAGTACCAGCAGCTGCTGATCCGGACCACGGGCGAGGTCACTGCCGACATCCTGGACACCGAGGTGGCGCTCGGCCTCGTCGAGCAGTGGCTGGAGCGCGCCCAGGACTGGATCGCCGAGAGCGGTCCCAACCTGGGCTTCAAGGTCGTGCTCTTCGTGGTGATCCTGGCGCTGTTCCGCCTGCTCGCCTGGATCGTCCGGGCCGTGCTGATGCGCATGCTGGCCTCGCAGCGGCTGGACGCCTCGCTGCTGCTGCAGAACCTGACCTCGTCGCTCGTGGGCGTCCTCATCATGACCGCCGGCGCACTCGTCGGACTGTGGGCGGTTGGCGTCGAGCTGGGACCGGTCCTGGCCGGGCTGGGAATCGCAGGCTTCGTGGTCGGCTTCGCCCTGCAGGACTCGCTGGCAAACTTCGCGGCGGGCGTGATGATCCTGGGAGTCCGGGCCTACGACGTCGGGGACACCATCGACGCAGCCGGGGCCTTCGGCACGGTCTCCGACATGAACCTGATCGCCACGACCATCCTCACCTTCGACAACCAGACCCTGGTGATCCCCAACGCGCGCATCTGGGCCGGACCGATCCGCAACCTCACCCACCAGGACGAACGGCGCGTCGACCTGAGCTTCCGCATCGCCTACGGCGACGACCTGGATCACATCGAGCGCGTCGTGCGCGAGGCCCTGTCCGCCGACCCGCGCATCCTCACCGAGCCCGAGCCCCTGCTCAAGGTCCACCGGCTGAACGAGTGGTCGGTGGACTTCGTGGTGCGCCCCTGGGTGAAGACCGACGACTACTGGGACGTCTTCTGGGACCTGAACCGCGACATCCTGCACCGCTTCCAGGAGAAGGGCATCACCATCCCGATGCCCCGGGGAGAGGTCCAGATTCTCGGCACCACCGACCGGGAGTCCGGCTGAAGCACGCCAGGTCCCGGAGCCGGGCCACGGGAGCTGGGCTACCGGAGCTGGGCCACTGGAGCTAGGAGAGCTCGCGCTCCAGGTGACCGAGGATGGCCCTCTCGGCTCGCGAGATCTTCGACCCCATCCCGAGCACGCCGCCGCTGGCCTCGGCGACCCGGTGCGCGCGATCCATGATCTCGCGACGCACGATGCCGAGCGTCTCCCCGTCGAGCGCGGCGGCCAGCGTCCGCACGTAGGACCGCCAGGTCTCGAGCAGATCGCGATCGGGCTTCTCCGTCAGCCGCCCCTGCAGGATGCTGTGGCTCGCATCACCGGGGGTGAGCTCGTAGCTCTCCGCCGCCTCGAGGACGGCCGCTCGCTCCTTCTCGTCGACGCTTCCATTCGCCCAGGCCACCAGCACCAGCGGGGTGAGCGAGATCGCGGCGACGGTCTCGGGCGTGAGCCCCAGCTTCTCGAAGCGGCGCAGCACGGCCTCGTCGCGGATCCCCCAGACGGCGCTCAGGGTGCGTCCACCGTCGCCGGCGCTCTGGGCGCGGATCGCCTCGAGGATCGCGCGGCGATCGAGCCCGCGATAGAAGGACTCGGTCAGGGTCGAGCCCAGATCGGCCAGCCGCGACGACGGGGGGGATGCGGTCATGACACTCCTGCGTGGGTCGCAGCGTAGCCGCGGGCCCTGGATCTGTCGCCGGGCAGACGCCTGCCCGTGCTCACGGCTCGTCGGGTGCGCCGGGGATCCGGAAGCGAAGGTGGCAGGCGTTGCAGACCGCTCGGATCGACTCGGCCCGCGCGGCCAGATCGTCCCGACTGTCCTGCGGGGCATTCGCCAGCGCGCGTGCCTCGGCGCCGAGCTGCTGCGCGAGCCTGGCGAACTCGGCTCTCTCCTTCGGTTCGAGGGGCGTGTTCGCGGACGGGGCGGGGATCGCGTCGGCCGCCTGGGCCAGCGCGAGCGCCAGCAACCGCACCTCGCGCCGCCGCTCGGCCTCGGCGACCTCGAGATCCATGGCCTTGGGGAGACGATCGTCGGCCAGCGTCGAGAGCTCGCGCATCACCTCGCCGAGCCGCCCGTCGAGCTGGGCGTGAGCATCCGGCGCGGCCGGATCGGGTGCGGGCCCTGGCGGCGCGGTACACGCGAAGGTCAGGACGATCGCAAGCACGAGAGCCCGGTAGGGGAGCGACGCGACGAACCCGCGCATCAGAAGGCCACCCGGATGCGCAAGGCGCCCACCACCGCGTCGTCGTCCTCCCCGGAACGACCGGGGTTCACGATGTACTGGAGATCGGGAGTGACCCACAGCCAGGGCAGGACCTCCACGCGATAGTAGAGCTCGAAGCCCGTCTCCTCGTCGAAGGCCTCGCGGCGCGAACGTTGGAAGGCATCCGAGGCGATCGCCTGGTAGACGGCGAGCCCCAGGACGTCGAAGTGGCGACCCGGAACGGGCCCCCGGGCTTCGAGCCCCGTCGACCAGAACCACTCGATTTCGCTCGCGTCCTCGTTCACCCAGCCGAAGCGCGCAAAGGCACCGACCATGCGCGGCGGATCGGTGGCGTGCGCCCAGAGCACCTGATCGAAGCTGGCGTAGACCCCCCAGTGCCCGCGACGGCGGCTGGGCTCGCGCGGGGGCGTCGCCGCGGCCCGCTTGAAGAGCGTTCGCTTGCGGCCGTCGCGGAAGACGCCGAAGCGATAGGTGCCACGGCCCGGCAAGCCGAGCGAGTCGAGCCGGAAGCCCAGCTCGAAGTGCGAGGTGAAGGACGCGAAGCTCTCGAAGGCGTCGTCTGCATTCCAGTTCGATGGGCTGTTGTCGGCGTCCGCGATCCCCACCGCGAGCTCCACCCCCGGCAGCGGCGCGAGCACGAGATTGGCACCGAAGCCGTTGGGAAGCGGAACGATGGCGTTGTTGTCGAGGAAGCTCGAGAGGAAGTTCCAGTCTTCGGCATTCGCGTAGGCGTTGCGGTCGAAGCTGGTCTGCTGCTCGAGGAAGCCCACCCGCAGACGCAGACGGTTGTCCCAGAGCCCCTGCTGCAGCCACAGCTCGGACACGTAGATGCCCTCGTCGAAGTCGGCGTCGTCGATGGGTTGTGCGAGGGCGCCCGTCTCGTCGTTGATGTTCTCGTCGTACTGGCCCTTCAAGTGGAGCAGACCGATGCCCCCTCGCCAGCCCAGGAGCCGTTCTCCGTTGGCGTACGCGAAGACGTCGTAGCTGCCGCTGGCACCGGCCTTGCTGCCGCTGTCCGCACCGCCGGTCGGCTTCCACGCGAACACCTGGTTGTAGAAGGCCTGCAGGGTCAGCCCCTGACGACGCCCTGCACTGCGCCAGCCGCCGGGATCGCCCAGGACCTGGGGGCGTTCGGTCCACGGGCCGGGCCCGTCGTCCGCGAACGCCGCGGGAGAGGCCGCGGCCAGCAGAGCGGCCAGCGCGACGCTCCCGGCGCTCCCGAAGAGCGCGGAAGCCCTCAGCTGGGATCCTTCGTCGAGATCCAGGTCCCCGCCTCGCCCTGGAACACGTGCCGCGCGTTCTCCAACGCACCGATGCACGCGGGCTTTCCGGTGCGGGATGCGAAGGCGCACGCCGCCTCTACCTTCGGTCCCATGGTGCCGGGCTCGAAGGCACGCTCGCCCAGCGCATCCGGGTGGACGGGTCCCAAGGGCTGCCGCCGGTCGGGCCAGTCGGCGTAGACGGCTTCGACGTTCGTGAGCAGCAACAGACGGTCGGCGTCGAGGTCTTCGGCGAGCAGTGCCGCGGTGCGATCCTTGTCGACGACCGCCTCCACGCCTCCCAGCACGCCGTCCGAGCTGCGAACGACGGGAATGCCGCCTCCGCCCGCGCAGATCACCAGCACCCCGGCGTCGATCAGGCGGCGGATGATCCGCGACTCGCGGATCGCGACGGGCCGAGGCGAGGGAACCACGCGCCGGAAGCCGCCTTCGACGGGCGACATCGAGAAGCCGAAGCGCTTGGCCAGGGTGTCGGCCTCCTCGGAGGACAGGACCGGGCCGATCGCCTTGTCGGGCCGCTCGAAGGCCGGGTCGTCGGCGGCCACCTCGACCTGGGTGAGGAGTGTGGCCACCTCGCTGGCCGGAAAGATCGAGCCCAGCTCGCTCTCGAGCCAGTAGCCGATCATGCCCTCGGTCGCGGCGCCACGGACGTCCAGCGGCGTGGCCTCGGCGCCCGGCTGGGGAACCGGCCCCGTCAGCTGCCCGACCTGCGGACCGTTGCCATGGGTGATCAGCACCTCGTGGGACCTTGCGATGTCAGCGATCGCAGAGGCGGCGTCGGCGATCCGACGGCGCTGCTCGGCGACGCTCTCCTGCCGTTCGGCAGAGGCCAGGGCGTTGCCGCCCAGGGCGATCACGATGCGCATCGACTTCTCCTCTCTGTTTCCATCCATTGGAGCGCGCGCTGCGTCGGCCCGCGAGCGTTCTCTCCGTCCTCTGCTCTCCGTCCAACGGCCTAGGGTGCACCGCTGCGCGACGCGAGCAGGGGCAGAGCCAGTCCGTAGCCGATGGCGGTGATGACCGCGACGCCCAGCAGGTTGAGCCACAGCCCGGCCCGGGCCATCGCGGGCAGGGGGACCCGTCCCGACCCGAAGATCACGGCGTTCGGCGGCGTGGCGACGGGCAGCATGAAGGCGCAGCTCGCGGCCATGGCGGCGGGCACGATCAGGAGCGGCGGGTCCACGCCCAGCCCCGGCGCCAGGCCCGCCAGGATGGGCAGCAGGGTGGCGGTGGTCGCCGTGTTGCTCGTGATCTCCGTCAGGAAGATCAGCAGCGCGACCACCCCCAGCACGAGCGTCCATTCGGGCAGTCCTGCCAGCGCGCCGATCCCGCTACCCAGGAACTCGCCCACGCGATTGGTCTGGATGGCCGCGGCCAGGCTGAGCCCGCCGCCGAACAGGACCAGCAGCCCCCACGGAATCTGCCGCGCCGTCTCCCAGTCCATCGCGAAGGTCCGCGGCGCGCGCTTCACCGGGACGACGAAGAGTGCGAGGGCGGCCAGCACCGCGATGCCGGGGTCGCTGAGGCCCTGCAGGGGCCGCACCCCCGCGACCTCCAGCCGGGTGAGCCAGGGCCGCGCCATCCAGGCCGTCGCCGCGAACGAGAAGACGGCCAGCGTGACCCACTCGCCGCGGGTCACGCGGCCCAGCACCCGAAGCTGCTCGTCGACGTGCGCGCGTCCCCCCTCGACCGTGGCGCCTTCCAGCCGAAACAGCACGCGTGTCAGGAGCAGCCAGCAGAGCGGCAGCATGACGGCGACCAACGGCAGCCCCACCGTCATCCATTGCAGGAACCCGATCTCGGTGCCGAGATTCGCCGACACGTAGGAGGCCAGGAACAGGTTCGGAGGAGTCCCGATCAGGGTGCCGACGCCGCCGATCGACGCCGCGTACGCGATGCCCAGCAGCAGGCACAGCGCGAAGCGACGGCGCGCCGCCGCGTCGCCCCCTTCGATCAGCTCGATGACACCCAGCGCGATCGGGAGCATCATGACCGCGGTCGCGGTGTTCGAGACCCACATGCTGAGCACCGCCGTGACGAGCATGAAGGTCCCCACGATGCGAGCCGGCGCCGAGCCCACCGAGCGCAGCGCCGTCAGCGAGATGCGCCGATCCAGGCCCCAGCGCTGCATGCTGAGCGCGATCACGAAGCCCCCCAGGAACAGGTAGATGAGCTCGTGCGCGTAGGGGGCGGCCGCATCGTGGACGCTGGCGATGCCCAGCACGGGGAACAGGGCGATCGGGATCAGCGCCGTCGCGTAGAGGGCGATGGCCTCGGTCATCCACCAGACCGCCATCCAGACCGTCACCGCTGCCGTGGCGCGCCCCGCATGCCCGAGCACCGACACCTCGCCGCCGGCGCCCGTCCAGGTCTCCGGTAGGAGCGCGTAGGTCGCGAGGGCGGCGACGGGCCCGGCTGCGAGCCCCCAGCTGCGACGCCGCTCGCGCGGCGCTTCCCCGTTCATCTCCGAAGCGTCGCACGGCCGTGAAGCACCTGCGAGATCGGTAGGAGACGCGGGCCAGCAATCTCCGACGACGGGTAGATTCTCCCCAGTGCGGGGCACAAAGCAGCACCGCAGCCGGCCTGGTCGCGCTCGGGCGCACCAGCGACTGGCTCGCTTCGTGCACTGTCCCGAACTGGATCGATGTGACGCCCGTAGCCTGGAGGAGACACGCCATGCTCACCGCCGGCCACGCGATGCAGACGGAGGTCGAGGTCGTATCGTCGGATACGAGCCTCGTCGGACTCGAGTGGAAGCTCCTCAGCTCGGGGCGCAGCGGCTTCCCCGTCGTCGACGACGGCACGCTCGTGGGGATCGTCTCCCGCTCCGACGTCGTCCGCCAGCTGGCGGCAGAGCGGAACGCCCCCGGCCAGCGCGCGGACTTCTACCGCGCCTTCGAAGACCCGGACGGAGGGAGCCAGGACGAAACCGAAGGCGGGCGGGCGATGGCCGGTCCGGCCGACAGTCTGTCCGTGGCCGACGCGATGATCCGCCAGGTCGTCACCGTCGACCGCGACCAGCCCCTGTCGGAGGTCGCGCGGCTGCTGCTGGACGGGCACATCCACCGCCTGCCCGTCGTCGAGAAGGGTGAGCTCGTCGGGATCGTCACGACGCTCGACGTGGTCCGCCTGTTCGCGGAAGGACGGCTGGTCGAGGCCGGGCTCGGCGACGGGACGGCCAAGCTTCCCCGACTCGAAGAGCAGCTCTCGCCCGACGAGCTCCGCGCGAGCATCCGGGCCCAGCTGGAGGAGCGACGCGACCGCCTTCTGGGCCGGAGCAATGCCATCGAGCGGGATCTCCGGTCCGCCCACCACGCCGACTCCGGCGAGCGAGCGGTCGAGCGGGAGAACGACGAGGTGCTCGAGCGCCTCGGTGATTCGCAGCGCAGACAGCTGGCCCAGGTCCAGAAGGCGATCGCGCGAATCGATGCCGGAAGCTACGAGACCTGCGAGGCCTGCGGCGGGCCCGTGGGCGCCGACCGCCAGGCTGCCCTGCCCGAATCGACGAGGTGCCGGGCCTGCGCGTGAAGCGTGCGGTCCGCTAGCCGACATCCGGTGCCCGAACCGGCTCGTGGGGGGTTGTGCGCGCGGGCCCTGTGCACAGCTTGTCCCCCATGAGCATTCCCCAACGACTGCTGGTAGCAACCGACTTCTCCGCCGGGGCCGACCGGGCCGCGGACGCCGCCATCGAGCTGGCGCTGGTCTGGAAGGCGCGCGTCGACTGGGTGCACGTCGTGCCGGAGCCGTCCCACGCCCTGACGCCGAGCAGTGACGCACTGATCACGAGCTTCGTGGAGCACCAGCACCACGAGGCCCGCGAGGCGCTGTCGGCGCTCGAAGAACGGGCGCGAAGCCGCGGGCTGGAGTCGGAGGGTCACCTCCCGGCCGGGCGACCGGGACCCGCCGTCGCCCGCTGTGCCGAGGAGATCGGAAGCGATTGCGTCGTGGTCGGCTCGCACGGGCGCACCGGACTGTCGGCGCTCCTCGTCGGCAGCGTCGCCGAGAAGATCCTGAACGCCAGCCCGGTCAGCGTGCTGTGCGTGAGGCCCGGCCCCTTCCCCGGCTCGAAGGCCGGCTCCAGGGGCACCCTGGTCTACGGCGAGGACCTCGCGGCGACGGAGCATCGCGCAGCGGCCGCCGAGCTGGCGGAATCCTTCGACTGCCGGGTCGTCGCCGTGCACGGCGTGGAGCTCCCTCCCGTCTCGATGGCGGACTCGAGCTTCGCCCCGCCCCCCGAGCTGCTCCGGGACTCCGTGACCGAAGCGCGGGAGCGCATCCACGAGCTCTGGAAGGAGAGCGAGAAGCCCACCGAGGTCGTCGTCGAGCTGGGAGACCCCGCCACGCTCCTGTGCGACGAAGCCCTGCGAA
>JANQSB010000677.1 GCA_028284295.1 Myxococcota bacterium
CCCACCGCTCGTTCTCGTCACCGACGACCCCGACGAGGGGTCCGCCCTGGAGGCCTTCCGAAGCGGCGCGGCCGACTGCGTTCGGGTCGGTCCCGACTACGCCGAAGTGCTGCCGGTGGTCGTGCTCGAGCAGCTGCGACGTTGGCGCAAGCAGGCCGCACGAGGGGTGGCCGAGCGACGCATCCGCGACCTGCAGCGCTACAACGACGACATCGTCCAGAACCTGAACAGCGCGCTGGTGGTCGTCGACGCGGGGGGCACGATCCAGACGGCCAACACGGCCGCGGAGGAGATCCTCGGCGTCGCCCGGGGTGGACTCGTCGGGAGGCCGGTCTCGAACTGGTTCGTCGAGGGCGAGGGCGACACCTCCGTCATCGGTCGGACCCTGGCCGAAGGAGTTCGCCAGAAGGGCGCCGAGACCGAGGTGCTTCGGTCGGACGGCAGTCGCATCCCGGTCGGCCTCTCTTGCGCTCCACTCCTGGCCGGGGACCCGCACGCGCGACACGACGGCGCCGTCGCGATCTTCCAGGATCTCTCCGAGATCCGGCAGCTGCAACGGCAGGTGCTCCAGACCGAGAAGATGGCTTCCATCGGGCAGCTGGCCGCGGGTGTGGCCCACGAGATCAACAATCCCATGGGCTTCATCCACGCCAACCTGTTCCAGATGGCCGAGTACCTGGGCGATCTGCGACAGGCCTGGGAACGCGTGGAGGACCTCCAGAAGGCCGTACTCGACCTCCCGAGCGACCCCGGAGACGGTGGACTCGAGGCGGTCCGGCAGGCTTCCGATGCGCTGGCCGCCTGGACCCGGGAGTGCGATCTCGACTTCGTCCAGAGCGACTTCGCCAAGGCACTGCGGGAGTCGCAGGAAGGGGCCGAGCGCATCCGGCACATCGTCAAGGACCTGCGCGACTTCTCGCACCACGGTGGCGACGAGCTCGGGCTTGCCGACCTCAACGAGTCTCTCGACTCCACGGCCAGCATCGCCTGGACCATGATGAAGCACTCGGTGGTGCTCGAGAAGGAGTACGGCGAGCTGCCGCCCGTTCGTTGCTATCCGGGGCAGCTCAAGCAGGTCTTCATGAACCTGCTGGTCAACGCCTATCACGCCATCGAGGAGAAGCTGGCGGGAGAGCCCGGGACGGGCAGCATCACGATCCGCACCGAGGCCTGCGACGGTGAGGTCGCGATCTCCGTCGCCGACTCCGGGGTCGGCATCGACCCCGGAGAGCAGAGCCGGATCTTCGATCCCTTCTTCACGACGAAGGAGGTCGGCACGGGAATGGGACTCGGTCTCTCGACCTCGTACAGCATCGTGCGGCGTCACGGCGGCCGCGTCGACGTCTCGAGCCGGGTCGGCGAGGGAACCACCTTTACCGTCTACCTCCCCATCGACGGTCCCGAGCCGGCCTGATGGAGGAGCCCGTGCGCGTGCTGCTGGTGGACGACGAGGATCGGATCCTCGCGGCCCTCCGCCGCAGCCTGCGTCGCGAGGGATACGAGATCGTCACGGCACTGACGCCGCGCGAAGCACTGGAGCATCTCGACAGCCAGACCTTCGACGCCGTCTTGAGCGACCACAAGATGCCCGGGATGACGGGCGTCGAGCTCCTGGGACGGGTCTCCGAGCTGCAGCCGCATACGGCCCGCATCCTGATCACCGGGTGGTCGAAGGCGGTGTCGGAAGACGACATGGATTCGCCCGCGCTCCACGCGGTGCTCCCCAAGCCCTGGGAGGATCGCGAGCTCAAGGCCACCCTGCGCGATCTTCTCGACAAGCGCGCGGCATCCTGAGCGCCTCGACCCGGCGCGAGAGCTTCGCTCGCGAGGCTGTCGAACGCTCCGCGTTCGCATGCTGCGGGTTCTGCTCCTCGTGCAGACCTTCGCTGGAACGGAACCCCTGGAGCGGAACCCCTAGAGCGGAACCTTGCGGAGGTACTCGAGGTCGGTCTTCTGGCTGTTCTTGGCGCCGATCGCGAGCACCCGGAAGCGGCGCTTGCTGCCCTTCGAGT
>JANQSB010000679.1 GCA_028284295.1 Myxococcota bacterium
CCTCGAAGCGGTACCAGTGATCGGCCGGCTCGGCGACGCCCGCCCCGCCCCAGCGATGGGGCAGCGAGACCTCCTGCCACTCCGGGTCGGCGGGCAGCGGTCCGCCCGCGACGGACGACACCTCCGCGCGCTCCAGCCGCAGCGGCGTCCCCGCAATCGCCGCCGGGGACAGCACGCAGAGCGCGAGCGCCGTCGCGAGCCTGATTCCGGAAGGGCCCATGGGGCCATCATACTCCGAGGTGCGTCGCGCTCGGGGGGACACGGAAACGCGGCGCCCGGCCCGCCTGTCGGGTCCCACGCCCTGCCGCTCCCACGCTAAGCTCGAACGACCGCATGAGGTAGAAGTTCGAGGGTCCGAGAATGGGTATCCCCGCGATCGTCACGGCAGGGGATCGGCGCGCCGCCAGGGCGGTATACGGCGAGAGCAAGGTCTACCTCGAAGTCGAAGGGCTTCCGCTGGTGGCACGGGTGGTCCTCGTCCTGCAGGAGGTGCCCGAGGTCAGCGAAGTCTGGGTGATCGGCAACGCCGAGCGCCTGCAGGGCGTCCTCGCGCACCCGACCCTGCAGTCGGCGCTCCGCAAGCCGCTGCACGTGATCGAGCAGCATCGGAACCTGTTCGAGAACTGCTGGGAGAGCTATCGGCGCGCGCTGCCCGGCGCGCCGCCCGAGGGACGGGACCCCGAGGGCGACGACGTGGACTTCCCGGTCCTGTACCTGTCGGGGGACCTGCCCTTCGCGACCGCCGAGGAGATCTCGCTCTTCGTCCGCGAGTCGCTGGATGCGGAGTGCGACTACGCGCTGGGCCTGGTCCCCGACGAGTCGCTCGAGGGCTTCCTGCCCGCCAGAGCGGACGGAGTCGGCATCGAGGTCGCCTACTTCAACATGCGCGAGGGAAGGCTGCGGCAGAGCAACCTGCACCTGGCGCGCCCCGGCCGCATGGGGGCCCGCGAGCTGATCGAGGAGATGTACGAGCATCGACACCAGAAGCGCATGTGGAACATGGTGGCCATCGGCGCGAAGCTGCTCATCAACAAGGGCGCCGGACCGCGGGTGGTGTTCTGGTACTCGCTCATCCATCTGAGCGGTCTCTTCGACCGCTGGCGGATGCGGGGTCTGGCGGACTGGGTGCGGCGCGCCAACACGCTCGCGCGCACCGAGCGCATCCTCAGCGTGCTGCTGCAGACCCGCTTCCGCTTCATCGTGACGCGGATCGGCGGTTGCGCGATCGACGTCGATACCGAGGCGGAGTACGACGCCGTGAAGGCGCGCTTCGACGAGTGGACCGAGCTGCAGGAGGCCCGGATCCAGGAGATCACGGGGCGCCTGGCTCCCCGAGCGACGCGCGAGGAGGCGGGGTGACCGAGGACCGGGTGAACGGAGATTCTGCGAGCGACGTCGCCCTCGAGGTCCGGGACACCCGGGCGCGCGCCGGCTTCTTCGTCCTCGAGCCCCTTCCCGCGGATGCGCCCTTCGCGAGGGGCGTCGTCCAGGTGACGGGCTCCGACGCCGCTCGCTGGCTGGACGGCATGGTGAGCAACGACGTGACCGTCATCGGCCCCGAGCGCGATCGCAACGGCTGCTACGCGACCCTGCTCACCGTCAAGGGGCGGGTGATCGCCGATCTCCACGTGCTCGCCCGCGAGGACGGCTTCTGGATGGAGACCGCGGCCTTCGCGGTCTCAGAGGCCTGCGAGCGGCTCGAGCGCTTCATCGTGGCCGACGACGTCACGCTCTCGGACCGCAGCGACGACTTCCTGCGCATCTCCGTCGAGGGACCCGGCGCGACGCCGGCCCTGGCCGGGCTCTCGGGTGCCGCCCTCGAGGAGGTCGCCCGGGAGTGCTGGACGTCCGGGACGATCGCGGGCCAGGAGCTCGTGATGGCGCGCTTCGGCTTTTCGGGCGAGGACGCCTGGCAGCTCTTCGCGAGCCGCGACGGCGAGCCTGCCCTGTGTGCTGCGCTGGCCGACGCGGGGTTGCCCCGGCGTGGCACGGAAGCGCTGGAGGTGCTTCGGATCGAGGCCGGCGTTCCGCGCCTCGGGCCCGAGCTCGACGAGGAGGTCTTCCCCGACGAGGCCCGCCTCGACGCGGCGATCTCCCGGACCAAGGGCTGCTACACGGGTCAGGAGATCGTGGCGCGCCTCTACTCGCGCGGCGCGGTGAATCACCTGCTCGTCGGCCTTCGCTTCGAGGGTCGACCGCCGGCGAGGGACGCGGCCCTCTTCGCGGGCGAGAAGCGCAGCGGCGAGGTGACGAGCGCCTGTCTGTCCCCGTTCGCCGGACCGATCGCGCTCGGCTACGTGCGGCGCGAGCACGCCGAGCCGGGCACCGAGCTGCGCTGCGAAGACCCGGACGGAGCCCTCGACGCCACGGTCACCCCGCTGCCCGTGGTGGCCGCCGGGTCGGACGCGGACTGACCGCGTCTTCGGCGAAGCCCGGTCTCGCCGGCCTGCCGGGCTGCTTCTGGCCCTGTTGTCGGCCCTGTCTCTCGGGTCCTGCCTTCAGCCCTGGTCTTCAGCCCTGGGAGCTCGGCTCGCGGGCATCGCCGACCTTCCAGGTCGGAGTGATCCGGAGCTTCTCCATCTTGGCGTACAGGGTGCGCCGCCCGATTCCCAACGCGCGTGCGGCAGCCGAGCGGTTGCCACGACACTCGCGAAGGGTCTTGGTGATCTTCCAGGCTTCGGCGAGCTCGAGCCAGGCGCGCAGGGAGGCGGGCTCGTCGTGGCCGGCCTGGGCGAGGAAGCGCTCGAACTCGCTGGCCGAAGCGCTCCGGGGAGCGTCCGGCTCGGCGATGCTGGTGCGGCGGGTGGGGGAGATGACGGGGACCTCGGTGGGGAACGGTTCGCTGCTCATGCGAGGCAGCTGTGCAAAGCCCGTACCCAAGCGCGCGGCGATTCCCTTGCCGGGTGGAACCGCGTTCACGCGCCGTCCCGAGCAGGTCCCGGCACGGTCGGGGGGCTCTGCCTGCTCGCCGGCCGGGCAGCGTCTGCTCATGCGCTGGGCAGAGGCTGGCCCAGGAGCGGGCTCCGCGCCGTCCTGGGGGCCTCAGGACGCCCGTGGCGTCTTCCGCGCATCCGGGCGAGTCGGTACGCATCTTGCTCTTCCCCCGGGCCAAGGTCGGTGGGGCCCGGACTCCCGGCTGCCATCGGCCCAGGTGTTCTTTCCCCGGCACAAGTCTTCGGGGGACGTGATAGTGTGGCGCCCCTCGCTCCCCGCCGGGGAGGCCGGGGCGACTCGAGAGGACGAGAAGCGCAGGTGAAGAAGGTCGAGGCGATCATCAAGCCGTTCAAGCTGGACGAGGTGAAGGAGGCCCTCCACGGCCTGGGCGTCCAGGGTCTGACGGTCACCGAGGTCAAGGGCTTCGGGCGGCAGAAGGGCCACACCGAGCTGTATCGCGGTGCGGAGTACGTCGTGGACTTCCTGCCCAAGGTGAAGCTCGAGGTGGTGGTCGACGACGGAGCCGTCGAAGGCGTCGTGGACGCCATCGTCGAAGCGGCGGGAACGGGCCGCATCGGGGACGGGAAGATCTTCGTCCTGCCCCTCCAAGAGACCATCCGGATCCGAACCGGCGAGCGCGGCTCGCAGGCAGTCTGAGAGAGCCAATCATCGAGCCGGCCTGACGCGGCCCCCGTACCCCCCGCTCGCGGCGAGCGAAAGGCGGCGAACGCCGTCACTGCGGGAACCGAGCCAGCGACCGCTCAAACACCACGAAGGAAGGAAGCGAGATGAACGCGAAGGAATGTCTGGAGTACGCGAAGAAGAACAACGTCGTCATGGTCGATCTTCGCTTCTGCGACTGGCCGGGGACCTGGCAGCACTGCTCGTACCCGATCGGCATGTTCGACGAGGACGTGTTCGAAGACGGCATGGGCTTCGACGGGTCTTCGATCCGCGGTTGGCAGGCCATCAACGAGAGCGACATGCTGATGGTGCCCGACCCCAGCACGGCGTTCATCGATCCCTTCTTCAAGCACCCCACCCTGGTGATCCTGTGCGACATCGTCGACCCGGTCACCCGGGAGCCCTACCACCGCGACCCGCGCTACATCGCGCGCAAGTCCGTCAACTACCTGAAGTCGTCGGGCATCGGGGACACCTGCTTCGTCGGGCCGGAAGCCGAGTTCTTCATCTTCGACGACATCAAGTACGGAACGGGTCCGAACGAGGGCTTCTTCTTCATCGACTCCATCGAGGGCTCGTGGAACACGGGCGCCGAGGAGGCGGGCGGCAACCTGGGCTACAAGCCGCGCGCGCAGGAGGGCTACTTCCCGGCTCCGCCGCTCGACCACTTCCAGGACCTGCGCACCGAGATGGTGCTCAACATGGAGAA
Organism: Myxococcota bacterium; assembly: GCA_028284295.1. Lineage (GTDB taxonomy): Bacteria > Myxococcota_A > UBA9160 > UBA9160 > UBA4427 > JAJDAN01. Next base: position 4,328 of record JANQSB010000679.1, read on the forward strand.
GCTCGGCATCGTGGTCGAGGCGCAGCACCACGAGGTGGCGTCCGGCGGCCAGGCCGAGATCGACATGAAGTTCGAAGAGCTTCTCAAGATGGCCGACCAGGTGATGCTCTACAAGTACATCGTCAAGCAGACGGCGCGGGAGAACGGCGTGACCGCGACGTTCATGCCCAAGCCGGTCTTCGAGGCGAACGGGTCGGGCATGCACACCCACCAGTCGATCTGGAAGGAGGGCAAGCCGCTCTTCGCCGGCGACGGCTACGGGGGCTTCTCGGAGCTGGGCCTCCACTACGTGGGCGGCATCCTCAAGCACTCGCGTGCCCTGGCGGCCTTCACCAACCCGACCACGAACAGCTACAAGCGGCTGACGCCGGGCTACGAGGCCCCGGTGAACCTGGCGCTCAGTAGCCGGAACCGGTCGGCGTCCTGCCGCATCCCGATGTACAGCCAGAGCCCCAAGGCCAAGCGCATCGAGGTCCGCTACCCGGACCCGACCGCGAATCCCTACCTGGCCTTCGCGGCGATGCTGATGGCGGGGCTCGACGGGATCGAGAACAAGATCGATCCGGGAGAGCCGCTGGACAAGAACATCTACTCGCTCTCGCCGGAGGAAGCCGCCGGCATCCCGAGCATGCCCGGAAACCTCGAGGAGGCCCTGGCCTGCCTGAAGGAGGACCACGACTTCCTCCTCAAGGGCGACGTGTTCACCGCGGACTCGATCGAGAACTGGATCGAGTACAAGCAGGAGGAGGAGGTGAACCCCGTCCGACTCCGGCCGCACCCGCACGAGTTCGAGCTCTACTTCGACATTTGATCCAGAGCTCGATCGGAACCCGGAGCCCCGTCGGCGCGAGCCGGCGGGGCTCTTCCGTTCAGGGCAGGGTGATGGGGACCTTCGCGTAGCCTCGCACGGTGCTGGTGTGGACGCGCTCGGTCTGGTCCCAGACGACCTCCCAGGTCGGGAAGCGCTTCAGGGTCTCCTCGATGGCGACGCGGCCTTCCATCCGGGCGAGTGAGGCGCCCAGGCAGAAGTGGGTTCCGAAGCCGAGGGAGACGTGGCGATCGATCGCGCGGTCGACGTCGAAGCGGTCGGCGTCCGGGTACTCGCGCTCGTCGCGGCCCGCCGAGCCGGTCAGTAGCAGCACCTTGCTGCCCGGGGGCAGGGTCTCGCCGTGCAGGGTGACCTCGCCGGTGAGCCGCCGCGCCTGGACGGGCGAGGGCGCTTCGAAGCGCAGCAGCTCCTCGACGGCGTTCGGGATCTTCGAGGGGTCGCGGACCAGCTTCTCGCGCTCGCCCGGACAGGCGGCCAGGGTGGTCGCCGTCCAGCCCAGCAGCCGCGCCACCGTCTCGTTGCCGGCGCCGGAGAGCAGGCTGATGAAGGCGAGCAGCTCGTGGTCGGCCAGGCGGCGCGTCGATCCGTCCTCGAGCTCGATCTCGGCCGCGATCAGCTCGCTCATCATGTCGTCCCGGGGCGCACGGCGGCGGCTCTTCACGTACTCGGCGAAGTACTCGGAGAGCTTCGCGCCGATCTCCTCGTGGCGGGTCGTGTCCGTCTCGCCCTCGTCCCGGTGCAGCAGCTGGTCGGTCCAGTGGCGGATCTCCTCGCGGTCCTCGTCGGGCACGCCGAGCATCGTGCTGATCACCATGACGGGCAGCTTGGCGCCGAAGTCCTCCAGGTAGTCGAAGCCCCCGGAGCCGACCTGGGCGTCGAGGTAGCCCCTCGCGATGTCCCGGATCTTCGGCTCCAGGGCCCGGATGCGGCGGGGCGAGAAGGCGCGACTCACCAGCTTTCGCATCTGCGTGTGCTTCGGCCGATCCTGGAAGATCATCATCGGCATCACGCCGGGCTCGTCGGTCATCAGCTCGAGCACCGTGCCGTAGGCGGACGAGAAGCGGCGGTCGTCGAGCGACGCCTCCAGCACGTCCTGGAAGCGGGAGAGCGCCCAGAAGTCGAACTCCTCGTTGCGATAGAGGGGAGCCTCGTCCCGCATGCGCCGCCAGGTGGGGTGCGGGTCGAAGTCGATCTCGTAGTCGTAGGGGTCGTAGTGGATGTCCGCGGGGGCGGCGGGGTCGGAGGCGCGGTCGGACGCGCGGTCGGACGCGCGGTCGGATTGGGTGCTGCCGGAATCGCTGCGGCTCATCGCGTCACGGCTCCGGGTTCGGGGGGCTCGCGCACAGGGTAGGGCTTCAGGGGCAG
>JANQSB010000680.1 GCA_028284295.1 Myxococcota bacterium
GCGTTCGCTTGCCGCGGGGTCTGCACCTTGTGCAGACCTTCCCTAGCGCGGTCGGTCGCCCTTCACGGTCACGCGGTACATCAGGCGGTCGAAGCCCTCGTAGTCGTCGATCGCGTAGTGCTGGGTACAGCGGTTGTCCCAGATGGCGACGGTTCCGGGCTTCCACTGCAGCCGGCAGCTGAACTCCGGGCGCGTCGTGTGCCGGTACAGGAAGCGCAGCAGCGCATCGCTCTCGTCTTCGTGCAGGCCGACGATCCGCAGGGTGAACATCGGGTTCACGAAGATGCCCTTGCGTCCGGTCTCCGGATGGGTGCGCACCACCGGGTGCACCACCTCCTCGTCGATCGCGTCCGAGAGCCGGTAGTTGATGGCGGCTTCGCCCCGGTACTTGGCCTCGCCGGTGACCGCCGGGTCGTAGGCGCGGGACGCGCCGTGTACCGCCTGGAGGCCGTCGACGATCTCCTTCATGCCCGCCGACAGGGTGTCCCAGGCGGTCTCGGTGGAGACCCACAGGGTGTCGCCCCCATAGGGGGGCAGCGTGACCCCGTAGAGGATGCTCGCCAGGCTCGGCGTCTCGAAGAAGCTGTTGTCGCTGTGCCAGGAGGTGCCGAAGGACGCTCGCTCGCCGGCGGGCTTCCAGACCTTGATGATCTCCGGCCACGACTCCATGCCGATGGCGATCGGGTGCACCTCGGGCTCGCCGAAGCGCTTCGCGAACGCGAGCTGGTCGGGGTGCTCGAGCTTCTGGTCGCGGAAGACCAGGACCGCATGGTCGAGGAAGGCGCGGTGGATCTCCGCGAATCCGTCGTCGTCGAGCCGCGCGAGGTCGACGCCTGCGATCTCGGCGCCGAGGTGGCCCGAGAGGGGGTGGATCTCGAGAGGGGGCATGGGGAGCTCCGGACGGATTCGACCGAAGAGTCAGGATAGCGTCGTGCGGGAGGCGGCGGGACTTCGTCCGGGACTCGATCCGGGCCTGGAAGGGTGCGATAGTGGCCCGCCGCATCCCCCCGAACGAGAGCAGAGAGAATCGGAGTTCGTGTCATGACCCAGCCCCTCACCCAGTTCAGTGAAGAGGAAGAGATCTTCCGCTCGACGGTCCGCGACTTCGCGGAAGAGAAGGTGAAGCCCCTCGTCGAGCAGATGGAGCAGGAAGCCAAGCAGCCGCGCGAGCTGCTGGACCAGATGTTCGAGCTGGGTCTGATGGGGATCGAGGTCCCGGAAGAGTACGGAGGCGCGGGCGGCTCCTTCTTCATGTCCATCCTGGCCATCGAGGAGCTGGCGCGGGTGGACCCGGCCGCGGCGATCCCGGTGGACGTCCAGAACACCCTGGTCATCAACCAGTTCCTGCGCTGGGCGGACGACGACCAGAAGCAGCGCTTCCTGCCGCGCCTCGCCACCGACACCATCGGCTCCTACGCCCTCTCGGAGGCGGGCTCGGGCAGCGACGCCTTCTCGCTCAAGACCGCCGCCGAGCCCTGCGACGACGGCTACCGCATCAGCGGCCAGAAGCTGTGGATCTCGAACGCCTTCGAGGCCGGCATCTACGTGGTGTTCGCGACGGTGGATCCGTCGGCGGGGCACCGCGGAATCACGGCCTTCGTGGTCGAACGCGACATGCCGGGGCTCACCATCGGCAAGAAGGAGGACAAGCTGGGGGTGCGGGCGTCGAGCACCTGCGAGGTGGTGCTGGACGGTGTGGTCGTGCCCCGGGAGAACGTCCTGGGCGAAGTCGGCAAGGGCTACAAGCTGGCCATCGAGACCCTGAACGAGGGGCGCATCGGCATCGGCGCCCAGATGCTGGGCCTGGCGGTCGGCGCGCTGGAGGGAGCGGTCGCGTACGCGAAGGAGCGCGAGGCCTTCGGCCAGAAGATCGGCGAGTTCCAGGCGGTGCAGCACCTGCTGGCGGAGTGCGCGACGGACGTCCACACGATGCGCCTGCACTGCTACAACGCGGCCCGTCGACGCGAGGCGGGGCTTCCCTACGCACGGGAAGGCGCGATGACGAAGCTGGTGGCGAGCCGCATCGCGGAGTCGGTCGCGAGCCGTTGCGTGGACGTGTACGGCGGCATCGGAGTCACCAAGGAGTGCCTGGCCGAGAAGTACCTGCGCGACGCGAAGGTGGCGCAGATCTACGAGGGCACGACCTTCATGCAGCTGAACACGATCGCGAAGCAGGTTCTGGCCGAGGGGAGCTGATCGCGATCGCGGTCGCCGGCTTCGGGGTCGTTTGCCGCGGCGGGCCGGGGTGGGGCCTCCGCGGAATGACTCGGCACGGCTGGAGCCGGCCTTTCGGGGTGTCGGTCTTGCGGGTGGGGCTCGGCTCGTTCGGTTCGGGAGGGGGCCTGCGTTTGACTTCCGCTCCGGCCCTCACCCCGACCCTCCGCTCCGCTTGTCGCCGTGCGATGGCTTGCGGGCATCACCCCGACCCGCCGCTCCGTTCGTTCCGGTGCGCTTGTTGGCGGGGCTAGGAGGGTTCTTCGTTTCCTTCGATGAAGGCTTCGAGGCGGGTCCTGGCTTCGGGGTCGGGGTACTGGGTGGGGGGGTGCTTCATCAGCCAGGCGCTGGCGGCTTCGAGGGGGCCGGACTGGTTGCGATCGAGGGCGAGCTTCGCGAGGCGGATGGCGTCGATGGCGACTCCGGCCGAGTTGGGTGAGTCCTCGACGGAGAGGCGTAGCTCGAGGTTCATGGGGACGTCGCCGAAGAGCCGCCCCTCCATGCGCAGGAAGCAGACCTTGTTGTCCTTCTGCCAGGCCACGTAGTCGCTCGGGCCCACATGGATGTCCTCGTCCGCCAGGCGCTCGGCGGCCACCGACTGGACGGCCTCGGTCTTCGACTCCTTCTTGGAGGCCAGGCGGCTTCGCTCCAACATGTTGAGGAAGTCGGTGTTGCCACCGGTGTTCAGCTGGTAGGTACGGTCGAGCGCGACGCCCCGGGTCCGGAACAGGTCGGTGAGCGCGCGGTGGGTGATCGTCGCCCCGAGCTGTGCCTTGATGTCGTCTCCGATGACGGGAAGCCCACGCTCGGCGAAGCGGCTCGCGAAGCCCGGGTCGCTCGCGATGAAGACCGGGATGCAGTTGACCAGCGCGACTCCCGCTTCGAGG
>JANQSB010000690.1 GCA_028284295.1 Myxococcota bacterium
GCGAAGCCTCCCGGAGTGCCGCCTGGACCGCCGGAGCGACACCGCGCAGTCCTTCGAAGGGCGTGTCGAGATGCAGGTCCGCAGCGTGAACGAAGCAGAACCGCTCCACCTCCCATCCTCCCCCGGCAGCTAGACTCCCCCACGGTGTCCGCCCCCGCAACCGATCCCTCTGACCGTTCCTCTGGCCGTTCCTCTGGCCGTTCCTCTGGTTCAGGACGTTCCGGACGTCCCGAGCACTACCGGGACGACGAGCTCGTTCGCACCGTTTCCGCCGACGGCAGCCTCTCCGTGCGCGCGGTCGTCGCCCGCAACGTCGTTGCGGAGGCTGCCGAACGCCGTCCCGTTGCCCCCACTGCATTGGCCGCGCTCGGCCGCGTCCTGGTCGGCGCCGTGCTCCTGGGCGCGGGCCAGAAGGACGGCGAGACCGTCCAGCTGCAGTTCCGGGGCGACGGTCCGCTGGGGATGGTGGTCGCCATCTGTGACAGCACCGGTCGCGTCCGCGGGACGGTCTCGAATCCCACCGTCGACCTGCCCCTGCGGGACGGAAGCCCGGACGTGGCGGCGGCCATCGGCATGGGCCTGCTGGCGGTGGTGCGGAGCCGCCCGACCTGGCGCGAGCCCTATACCGGGACCGTGCCGCTGGTGTCCGGCGAGATCGCCAAGGACATCACCCTCTACCTCAGCGAGAGCGAGCAGACGCCGTCGGCCGTCGGGCTGGGTGTGGCGCTCGATGCCGACGGGCGGGTGTCCGCGGCGGGCGGCTTCCTGGTGCAGACGCTCCCCGGTGCAAGCGACGAGGCGATCGCCCGCATGGAGCAGAACGTCGTGAACCTACCGAGCACCACGGCCCTGCTGCGCGATGGCGTCGGGCCCGACGGCCTGGCCGACCTGCTGCTCGCCGGACTGGGCGCGGGCGAGCGTCACCGATCGATGCCGGTCTTCCACTGCCCCTGCTCGCGCAGCCGCGCACTGCGGACCCTGACCCTGCTCGGCCCGGAGGAGATCTCGGAGATCGTCGCCGCGGACACCGGGCAGGAGGTCTGCTGTGAGTTCTGCGGCCGTCGCTACGAGATCTCGACGGGCGAGATGGTCGGTCTGCTCGAAGCCGGCTCGTGAGGGACGGGCTGCCCCGCGTTCCGGCGCCTCAGTCCAGGACCTTCGCCCGCAGGCGCGCCAGCACCTCGCCGCCGACGCCGGCGGACTCGAGGTAGGCCGCCACCGAGCCGTAGCCCTCGGCGAAGCGAGCGAGCAGGGAGACCATGGTTCCGGGCTCGGCGTGCAGCGTGTCCGGGGGCAGCGACTCGAACATGTCGCGATAGCCGGCGCTGGCCTCGAGCCGCTCGACGATGGCGTCGAGATTCTCCTGGGTCATCGCGTAGTCGGCGACGATCCAGTCGTCGGGAACACCGAGTACCGACAGCAGGATGGCCGAGATGACACCGGTGCGGTCCTTGCCCGCCGAGCAGTGGTAGACCGCCCCGCCCTCGGCGTCGGCCAGGATGCGCACGACCCGGGCGATGGCTGGCTTGGCGGTCTCCGCGAGCCCGTAGTAGCGGTCCGCCAGACTCATCCGGTCGATGGCCGCCTTCAGCTCGGGATCCAGCGCCGCCGGCCGTCCCCCGTCGAAGAGCGGCACGTGATGGAAGCTCATCGGCTCGTGCTCGAGCGGACCGCGGCCGTCGAGCTCGAGCTCCGCGGTCGAGCGCAGGTCGATGAGGTCGCTGATCCCGAGCTCGTCCCGGAGCTTCGCGACGTCCGGAGCCGACAGCAGGTGCAGGCCGTCGCTGCGATACACCCGACGCCAGGCCAGCGAACGGCCCTCCGCCGCCGGGTAGCCGCCGAGGTCGCGGAAGTTCAGGCAGCCCTCGAGATCGATCCGCCTCTGCACGCCCGCCCCCCGGCGCCGGCAGTCTAGCAAGCAGGCACCGCGCTAGACTCACGGCGTGGAAGCCGAACGCCCCGTCACCATCTCCCCCGACGATCGGGTTCCGGGCACCGAACCGCCCGAGGCCGACTCCCTGCGAGTCGCGCCCGAGCTGCCTGCCGCGGAGCCCGACGACGCCGAGCTCCCTGCCGCAAGACGACCGGACGCCCCCGCCTCGAACGAAGTCGCGTCGGCGGAATCGACGCCCGGCAGTGCCGAGAAGACCGGGCACGCCGTGGTTCCGGTGCCGGACACCTTCCGTCAGGAGCGCCAACGCACCCCGTTCTGGAAGCGCATCCGGCTGCGGGGGCGACTCGGCAGCGCGACGGGCGACGACCGCACCCTCGCCCGACTGGACGACATCGCATCGCGGATCGAGTCCGCTCAGCACGAGATCGACGGCCGCATCGCGGAGCTCGACCGCCGCTTCAGCGAGGTGTGGGAGGTCGAGGAGCAGCTGTCCCGCCTGATGGAGCTGCGCGACATGCTCGAAGACCTGCAGCAGCGCCAGGGACGCATCGATGGCCGGCTGAGCTCCCTCTCCCGTCGTCTGACCGGGCTGACGGTCCTGGCCGGAGTGGCCGCCGTCGCGGGTCTTCTCGCGGTCGCCGCCGCGCTGCTCTGAAGATCCCGCCCGTCCCCCACCGCTGGGACCTGTCGCCGCGACAGGCGATGGAAGTGCAGCGTCGGCTGGCATCCCGGGTCCGCAGCGCCGCGTTGGCCCGCCCGCCACGACTCGTCGCCGGGCTCGACTGCGCGTTCACCCGGGACGGTGCCCGTTGCATCGCCGGCGCGGTGGTATGGGACGTCTCGGAGGCCTGCGTGGTCGAGGAACGCACGACGACGCGGGCGTTGCGCTTCCCGTACGTACCGGGCCTGCTCTCCTTCCGGGAGACGCCGGCGCTGCTCGCCGTGCTGCGGCTGCTGCGGAGCGAGCCCGACGCGCTGGTCGTCGACGGCCATGGCCTGGCCCATCCACGCCGCTTCGGCATCGCGTGTCACGTCGGCCTGCTCGTCGACCGGCCCACCGCGGGCTGTGCGAAGAGCCGACTGATCGGAACCCACGCCGAGCCCGGCCAGCGGCGCGGCGCCCGTCGCCCACTGCGGGACGGCGAGGATCGCATCGGCACCGTGCTCCGCACCCGCGACGGCACGCGACCCGTCTACGCCAGCATCGGGCACCGGATCGACCTGCCGGGCGCCGAACGTCTCCTGCTCGCGACCGGGGGCGGCTATCGCCTGCCGGAGCCCACGCGCCTGGCCGACAGGCTCGTGGCCCGCGCGAAGCAGCAGCTGGGCTGATCCTTCGATCCGCTCCTCGCGGCGGCGATCCCCGAGGGGGTCTCGGACTCCGGCTCGATGGGCGAATCGGGGGCCCGGTTGACACGGCCGTTATTTACTTGACAAACCCCTGTGATGAAGTCATGATTCGGCCGTTGGAGGAAAGTCACCGTGGCCGAAGCGATTCTCGATCAGCCCCACTTCAAGAGCGACACGGCAGCACGGGAGTACCTGGAGCGCATCCGGTGGCCCGACGGCCCGGTCTGCCCGAAGTGCGGTGAATGCGAACGGGTCTACCGGCTCCAGGGTGAGGGCGGCGAGAAGGGCACGAAGGCCCGTCCCGGGCTCCTGAAGTGTGGTTCCTGCCGCAAGCAGTTCTCGGTCACCGTCGGGACACTCTTCGAGCGCAGCAAGGTGCCCCTCCACAAGTGGCTCCTGGCCGCGTACCTGCTGTGCAGCTCGAAGAAGGGAATCAGCTCCCACCAGCTGCACCGCACGCTGGGCGTCACCTACAAGACCGCGTGGTTCATGAGCCACCGCATCCGCGAGGCCATGCGGGACGGCAACTTTCCGCCTCCGATCGGTGGCCCCGGGAAGACCGTCGAGGTGGACGAGGTGTACCTCGGGCCGAAGGAGCGCTTCCGCAAGGGTGCCGAAAAGAAGCCCGACAAGCGGGGCCGGATGCGGGGCTACGCGCCGAAGGAGAAGATCGTCACCCTGGTGGAGCGCGGCTCCGGCATCGTCCGCAGCTTCCACGTTCCCGATGTCACGGCCGACACCCTACGCCCGATCCTGTGGCACCAGCTCGGTCGTGAAACGACGCTCATGACCGACGAGGCGAGCGTCTACAAGCCCCTCGCCGCGGGCTTCGACAAGCACGAGACGGTCCACCACGGGATCGGCGAGTACGTCCGCGGAGGCGTCCACACGAACACCGTCGAGGGGTACTTCTCGATCCTGCGGCGTGGGCTGGGCGGCGTCTACCAGCACTGCGGATCGCAGCACCTGAAGCGCTACGTCGGCGAGTTCGACTTCCGGTACACCCACCGAAAGATCACGGACGCGGAGCGGACCGTGGAGTGCCTGCGCGGGATCGAGGGCAAGCGGCTCCTGTACGAAGAAGCTGATCAGTCGAGAGTGATCCAGTCACCGAACTGACCCGGGCTGACTCGGCTTGTACAAACTGGGCACGGGCACTGGCTTGCGGGTCTGTCGGTGATGTGTGCCAATCCGGTCAGGACCCCACCCTCCTTGAAGATCCGATGAAAGATGGGGCTGATCAAAGACGCATCCTTGCGCTCGTACAGAGAGAAGATCGCGTGCGCGACGATGTCTGCAGCCTGAAGCAAGCGAGTGTCCTGCATCGCCGCGAAGTACGGAACATCGGCGATGTTGTGGAGTGGTCCAAGCTCCTTATGCTTGGCAACCCAGGTCTTGACCCGTTGGTCGTAGCGCCCCTCCGCTGCAATGATGAGCCCGCGGTGGCTCTCCTTCTGTCGCTTGTGCTTGCTAACCAGGAACGAGTCGAACCTCTTTGAAACCTCTTCCATCGAGGTCCTGACTGCCTGCTCTCCGTACAGGTCCTTCCGCTTCTCAATCGCAGCACCAAAGATGGTTAGCTGGTTAGGAGGGGCGTTTCCGATAGCTTCGATCAGGTCGCTCAAGACCTGGAATCTCTTCTCCTTGGCAACATTGCGCCAGAAGCCTTTCCCCGACCGCATGTGTGCGGCGTGGAAGGTAATTGGCGGCTTGTCGGGAAAGTGCCGGTCCTGCACGGCGTCGAACCGTTGAGTTAGCCAGTGAGGCTGGTTCTCGTGAGCAGCAAGCCCGGCGTAAATGAAGTGCTGGTCGTCGGGGTTCGTTTCATTACCGGATTCGTCTAGGAAGAGGAGATACACGGCTGTGGCGTGATTAGATCCAACCGCCACCCAAAAGACAACCGGCGGCCCGCTAGGACCGCCGGTTGGAAGGCAACAGGGCACGCTCACGCGCTACGCGATTCAGTGGTAAGGAATCACTCCCCGTCGCAAATCGTGTTCCCCTTGGCGGGGCGCCGACGCTACTATTCATCGGCTTAGGGGGGAGGAAAGTCAAGTAGGAATGGAAGTAGCCCCAATGTCCTGTCTACGCTCGCAAGAGCGTACACAGGACTAATCTATGCTGCAAGTACAGGCAGTTAGGCGATTTCGCTTGCAAAGAGAACGCTAGCTCGGTGAACACAGGGAAGCCGCAAAATCACGCGACCGACGACCCCGGGGAACGCCTCGACGCCCAGGACGGCCACAGGCCGATCCCGTTCCCCGAAGTCATCCGGCGGCTACTCAAGACCCCACCCAAGCCACGCAAGACCCCGAAGGCCCCGCCCGACAAGGCGAAGTGAGTGGCGCTTCGATATACTGACTGCTCATTCAGCGAAGAGCCCCGTGGGGGGTGGGAGTAGGAAGAGATGGCAAAGAAGCCTTCGGGAACGGGCAAGACCAGCCTGCGCGGCCGGGACGCGTCGACGGGCCAGTTCATCACCGTGAAGGAGGCCCGCGATCGACCGAAGACAACGACGGTCGAGCGCGTGCCGAAGCCTGGCTACGGCGACACGGGCCGCGGGAAGAGCCCGAAGAAGTAGTGAAGCTCGTCCTCGTCGAGTGGCTCGACTCCCACGCCGGGCGCGGGTGGCTCGACATCGAGCACATCGAGCAGGCGGCCGAACCGCTGCTCTGCCGATCTGTCGGCTGGCTGCTGGTCGAGAACGACGAGTGCGCCGTGCTCGTCGCGCACCTCTCGGGCCAGCGTGGTCACGAGGAGCCCTTCCAGGGCCGCGGGGACCTGACGATCCCTAAGCAGGCGATCGTCAAGATGACTCCGCTCAACGCCTGAATCGTCGCGCGCCCCTGCTGGCTGGGAATCTACTGCGTCTCGTGTGGGTTTGCCAAAGGGATAGTAGCCGGTTGACACCCGGCCCGATCCACTGTATCTCTGCATCCGCATGAACGGATAAAGATCCCGCCGATTCGGGTCGATCCGCTTCCCACCGGGCCAGAGCCGCCCATCCCCCCGCCCCTATTGGAGAATTCCATGAGCACCCGTCCCGCCTTCCAGGTCGCCGACATCCAACTGGCCGAGTTCGGTCGCAAGGAGCTGCGGCTCGCCGAGCAGGAGATGCCCGGACTGATGGCGCTGCGCGAGCGCTATGCGAGCACGAAGCCGCTGCGCGGCGCCAAGATCATGGGCAGCCTGCACATGACAATCCAGACGGGCGTTCTGATCGAGACCCTCGTCGAGCTCGGCGCCGACGTCCGCTGGGTGTCGTGCAACATCTTCTCCACCCAGGACCACGCGGCGGCAGCGGTCGCGGTCGGCCCCGACGGCACGCCCGAGGATCCGAAGGGCATCGCCGTCTTCGCCTGGAAGGGCGAGACCCTGGAGGAGTACTGGTGGTGCACCAACGAGGCGCTGCTCTGGCCCGACGGCAGCGGCCCCGATCTGATCGTCGACGACGGCGGCGACGCCACCCTGCTGATCCACAAGGGTCGCGAGTTCGAGCAGGCCGGAAAGGTCCCCGAGCCCACCGAGAACGACTCCGAGGAGTGGACCGTGGTGCTGCAGCTCCTCGCGAAGCTGCAGAAGGAGAACCCCACCCAGTTCAGCGACATCGCCGAAGGGGTGAAGGGCGTGTCGGAGGAGACCACCACCGGCGTGCTGCGCCTGAACCAGCTGGCCGATCAGGACGAGCTCCTCTTCCCCGCCATCAACGTCAACGACTCGGTCACCAAGAGCAAGTTCGACAACATCTACGGCTGCCGGCACTCGCTGCCCGACGGGATCATGCGCGCTTCCGACGTCCTCATCGGAGGCAAGATGGTCGTCGTGTGCGGCTACGGGGACGTCGGCAAGGGCTGCGCCCAGGCCATGAAGGGGCAGGGGGCCCGGGTGGTGATCGCCGAGATCGATCCCATCTGCGCGCTGCAGGCCGCCATGGAGGGCTACCAGGTCCGGACCCTCGACGAGGTGGTCGGCCAGGCGGACATCTTCATCACGACCACGGGCAACTTCAACATCATCACCGCCGACCACATGGCGCAGATGAAGGACAAGGCCATCGTCGGCAACATCGGCCACTTCGACAACGAGATCGACATGGCCGGACTGAAGAAGACCCCGGGCATCGAGTGCATCAACATCAAGCCCCAGTACGACGAGTGGCGCTTCGCGGACGGGCACAGCGTGATGGTGCTGGCCGAGGGCCGGCTGCTGAACCTGGGCTGCGCGACGGGGCACCCGAGCTTCGTGATGTCGGCCTCCTTCACCAACCAGGTGCTCGCCCAGCTCGAGCTGCACCAGAACGCGAACACGTACGCAAAGAAGGTCTACGTGCTCCCCAAGAAGCTGGACGAGGAGGTGGCGAGGCTGCATCTCGACCACCTCGACGCCCACCTCAGCACCCTGACCGAGGAGCAGGCGGCCTACATCGGGGTCGAGGTCGAAGGGCCCTACAAGCCCGATACCTATCGCTACTAGAGCGCTACTAGAGCCCGCTCCCCGCTCGCGGCACGGGGTGCAGACCCCGCAGCAAGCGAACGCGAAGGGTTCGCCAGCTAGGGAAGGCCTGCGACTTTCCCTAGTCTGCGGGTCGCGCCCGTGCAGGGGACTGCCCCATGCCGGATCTGAGCTGGCTCTTCCACCTGCTCGCGGCGGCGACCGCCGTGGGCGTGCCCCTGTACGCCTGGCGCGAGCGCGGACGCACCTACGGGATCTTCAGCGGCGTGCTGCTGGCGCTCAGCCTGCCCGGCGCGCTCCTGATGGAGACGCGCTTCTCGCAGCGCCTGGACGCGGACGGGGCGGGCTGGCTGTCGCTCGCCTTCGCGGCCGGGATGGCGGCAGCGGGCCTGCAGCTCGCACACCTGGTCCACGCCAGGCTGCGCGGATCCGGCTTCCGCTGGGCCGTCTCCATTCCGGGGCAGACCTTCATCGCGATGGGCTTCGTATCCGGGGTCTGGCTCCTGGCGATGATGCCGCTTCGACTCGGCCTGCTCGGGCTCGGATTCGACCGCAGCCTCGAGGTGCTGGCCTGGCTCGATCTGGCCCCGATCCTGCTCTGCCTCGGCTCCATCCACACCTCGCTGCGCATGGCGCCCGAGACCGTCCGCGTGCGCCTGGGCGACGAGGGACCCAGCGAGATCGCGCGCGTGCCCGTCGAGCGACACCGCAGCGCGCGACCCCGACCGCTCGCGGAGCCGACCCTGCGAATCGTGCAGATCGCCGACCCGCACCTGGGCCCCTGGCAATCGGTCGCGCAGCTGCAGCGCACCCTCGACGCGCTGCTCGACCGCGAGCCGGACCTCGTGCTGCTGACCGGAGACTTCCTGACGATGGAAGGGCGGGGGTCGCCCGGGGCCCTCGCGGAGGCCTTCTCCCCCCTGCAGCGCTACGCCGGCCGCTGCCACGCGATCTTCGGCAACCACGACCACGAGGACCCCGACGAGGTCCGCCACGCACTCGCCGAGAACAAGGTCGATCTGCTGATGGACGAGGAACGGCTGATCGAGACCCGGATCGGACCGGTCCAGCTGATCGGTGCCGACTACCGGGGCCGCGAACGCAGGGAGCACATCCGCGCGCTCCTCGAACGCCATCCGCGCCGGTCCGAGCACCTGCGGCTGCTGCTCCTGCACGATCCCCTGACCTTCCTCCACGTACCCGAGGGCGACGTGGACCTGACCCTCTCGGGACACACCCACGGTGGCCAGGTGGGGCTCGTGTCCGCGGGACTCGACTGGACAGTGCTCTCGCGCAGCCGCTGGCCCGACCACGGGCTCTTCGCCCGCGGCCGGAGTCGCCTCTACGTCCACCGCGGCACCGGCTTCTACGGATTCCCGTTGCGCATCGGCGTGCCCGGCGAGGCCTCGCTGATGGAGATCGTCCCGGCCTGAACGCTTGGCGGGCGTGGGAAGGGCAGGGCACAATGGGCGCCCCGCGCTGCTGCGGGCCCGATCCGGAGACCCCATGCCTCGACCTTCCGTCGCACTTCCCCGCCCGACCCGGCGGCGGCTCGGACCGCTCGCGCTCGGCTTCACCCTCGCATCGCTGCTCCTGGCCGGCTCGGCGAGCTGCGCCGACGCCGAGGGCCTGAAGATCGAGCATCTCGTCGAAGGCAAGGGCGCGTCGCCCACCGCGACCTCCCGGGTCAAGGTCCACTACCACGGCACCTTCGAGGACGGACGCGTCTTCGACAGCAGTGTCGAGCGCGGGCAGCCGGCGGTCTTCCCGCTGAACCGGGTCATCAAGTGCTGGACCGACGGGCTGCAGCAGATGAAGGTCGGCGGAAAGGCCAAGCTGACCTGCCCGCCCGAGATCGCCTACGGGGCGCGCGGTCGCCCCCCGAAGATCCCGCCGAAGACCACGCTGTACTTCGAGGTCGAGCTAATCGAGATCCAGTAGCGAGCGGCCGTCCCAGTCGAGCACCCGATCCGCCTCGCGAACACGGCTCCAGGAGAAGTCCGCGAGCAGCTCGGGCGGCGTCACGGGGTCGACCGTGTCGGCCAGACCCGCCGCGTGGGCGAGCACGCCGCACAGGGACGGCGCGTCGTAACGATCCCTGAGCTCCGCGAGCGACACCGAGCCGTGCAGCTTGGCGAGCTTGTCGCCACGCCGCTCCAGGAGCAGCAGATGGTGTCGATACACGGGATCCGGTCCGGCCTCGAGCAGGGTCCGCAGGGCGACCTGGGTCGCGGTGGTCGTCGCGAGGTCGCGACCCCGCACCACCCGCGTGACCCCGGCACGAGCGTCGTCGACGACGCTCGCCAGGTGGTACGACACGCCTCCGTCCCGGCGACGCACGATCGGATCGCCGAAGGCCGACTCGACGTCCTGGGAGAGGTCCGCGCCGCTCTCGTCCTGCACGCGGATCGTGCCCGCCGGAACGCGGACGCGCAACGCGTCGGACGGCGTCGCCTCCGCCAGGTCCCGGGCGCGACAGCGGTTCGGATAGCGGAAGCCGCCGTCGGCCGCCCTCTCTCCCTGCGCCCGCAGCTCCGCGCGACTGCACCGACACGGATAGACGAGGCCCCGGGCGGCGAGGGCTTCCATGGCCTCGCGATGCGCGGCGGACGCATCGCTCTGGAACGACACCTCGTCGAAGTCGAGACCCAGCCACAGCAGGTCGTCGCGCATCGCCCGCGCCAGCTCGGGCCGCGAGCGCTGCGGGTCCAGGTCCTCCAGGCGGAGCAGCAGTCGCGCGCCGCGCGAGCGCGCGTCCAACCAGCAGAGGAGTCCGGCGAGCAACGTGCCCGGATGGGCGGAACCGGTCGTGGACGGCGCGTAGCGGGAGACTTCCACGGGGGTCCTGTCGCGGGCTCGAGGTCCGGGTGCAGCCGGATCGTGTAGGGTCGTGGCTGTGACCGACGCACTGTGGCGCATCGCGCTGCGAGCCGCCTACCGGGTCCTGCGCCTGTGGTGGGCCGTGCGGAGACCCGAGACCCACGGCGCCTGGGTAGCCGTCTGGCGGGACGAGTCGCTGCTGCTGATTCGAAGCTCCTATCGGCGGGGCGAGTGCACCCCGGCCGGCGCCATCTCCCGGCGCGAGACGCCGATCGCCGCCGCGGCACGAGAGCTCTTCGAGGAGGTCGGCATCGAGGCCGCTCCGGAGCGCCTGCGACCGGCCGGCGTCCACACGCAGCGCTTCGAGTGCCGGCTCGACCACGCGCACTTCTTCGAGCTCGACGCGGGCCCCGAGGTCGTCGTCCGGATCGACCGGCGCGAGGTCGTCCACGCCGAGTTCGTTCCCCGGGATGAGCTCGACGGGCGGCCCCTGCTCCCGCACGTGAGGAGCTACCTGGCCTCGCGAGCCTCCCAGGGGTCCTCGAGCGCCTCACGCGACGCGGACGCGTAGACGGATGCGAGGCATGCCCCGGCGTGCATATCCTCTCGCTCGCGCCATCGCGGAGGACCCCCCATGGCCGACACGACGCGTGGCAAGCCCGAGATCCGACTCCTCGTCTCGACCAAGAAGGGCTTGTGGACCCTCACGAGCGACTCCGACCGCGAGCACTTCGCCATCGAGGGGCCGGAGTTCCTGGGCCACATCGTCAACCACGCGGTTCCCGATCCCCGCGACCCGCGAACCATCCTGGTCGCCGCGCGCACCGGACACCTCGGTCCCACGATCTTCCGCTCGCGTGACCTGGGCAAGACCTGGCAGGAGGCCTCACGGCCGCCGGCGTTCCCCAAGGTGGAAGACGGGGACGCGAAGGCGCGCGCCGTCTCCCACACCTTCGCGCTCGTCCCCGGCCATCCGAGCGAGCCCGATCTGTGGTACGCGGGCACGTCGCCGGAAGCGCTCTTCCGCTCGGAGGACGGCGGCGACACCTGGTCGGGCGTCGCCGGCTTCAACGACTCGCCGTGGGCATCGGCCGAGCTTCCCTGGGCTTCGGAGGAAGGCGTCGAGCCGACGCCCGGCACCCCCGATGGAGACATCCTGCACAGCGTCGTCATCGATCCGCGCGACCCGACCCACCTGTACGTCGCCACCTCGGCGAACGCCGGTGGCGTCTTCGAGAGCCGCGACCGCGGGGAGAGCTGGACTCCGCTGAATCGCGGCTGCGACGCGAACTTCGCACCCGACCCCGAGAAGATGGAGGTCGGGTTCGATCCCCACTGCCTGCAGGCACACCCGCTCGCGCCCGATCAGCTGTGGCAGCAGAACCACTGCGGCATCTACCGGATCGAGCGGCCCGCGGAACGTTGGGAGCGGGTGGGCGACAACATGCCCGCGGAGGTCGGTGACATCGGCTTCCCGATCTCCCTGCACCCGCGCCAGCCCGACACCGCCTGGGTCTTCCCGATGGACGGCACCGACGTCTGGCCGCGCATCAGCCCCGGTGGACGCCCGGCCGTGTACCGAACCCGCGACGCCGGCCGCAGCTGGACCCGCTGCGACCGCGGTCTCCCGGACGGCCAGGCCTGGTTTACGGTACTGCGGCAGGCGATGGCGCTCGACGCGAACGATCCGGTGGGAGTCTACTTCGGGGCGACCTGCGGCGAGGTCTGGGGCAGTCGAGACGAAGGCGACAGCTTCCGCTGCCTCGCCTCGCATCTCCCCTTCGTGCTCGCCGTCGAGACGATGACGCTGCCGGCGTGAAGGTCTTCATCGCCCAGCCGCTTCGCTCCTACACGAACGCCGCCGAGGTCGAGGCCGATGGGCAGGACCTCTCCGAGCTGCTGCTCGACCTCGACCGCCGCTATCCGGGCATCCGCTTCCGCATCATCGACGAGCAGGAGAGGATGCGGCAGCACGTCAAGTTCTTCGTCAACCGCCAGCAGGTGGGTCGTCTCGACGTCCCACTCGCGCCCCACGACGAGGTCCACATCCTGCAGGCGCTGTCGGGGGGCTGAAGCGCCCGCTCAGGCGCCCCGACGCGGCGAGAGCGTGCCGGCGCGGAACGCGTCGAGCGCCTCGCTCCTCCGGACGAGCCCCACCTCCACCAGGCTGTCGACCGACTCGTAGCGACGGGACCAGGGCCCGAGCATGGTCGGCAGCTCACCGCGCGAGAGCGCCTCGTGGTAGCGCTCGTACTCGGCGTCGGCCCCGGGCCCGTACAGGTGCTTGTCGACGGCCTCGCCCACCCGGTCCCGGAAGTCGCCGAGGAACTTGAAGTGGAGCAGAGCACCCCAGCAGCTCGCGAGCGGGACCGCGGGCTTGACGAAGTGGAGGGCGTCGAGGTTCGAGATGCGAACGCCCAGCGCACGACTCCAGCGGAGCAGCGGGATCTTGCCCAGGAGCGGCAGGTCCTTCGGGAGTCCCGCGCGCACGAACTCGTCGAGCACGCCTCCCAGGAGGGGAATGCGACTGGGCCAGGCGGGACGGCTGCGCCGCAGGTCGAAGAGCCAGTCGGCCAGACGCACGCGTGGGCTGGTCTTCCTGCGACCGCCCTCGTAGAGCACGCGGGCCCGAGCCCCTCCGTAGAGACGGAAGGGCGGCGAGACCTTCTTGCGCCGGTGGATGAGGTCGTAGCCCACCGCGTCGAAGTAGGGACAGGCCTCGATCAACGACGTGCCCGGCTCGTAGTCGAGCGCGTCCAGGGGCTCGGGGGGATACATGTCGACGAGCGGTGCGACGACGCCGCGCGCCTCCTCGCTCTCGGCGAAGTGACAGAAGTCCCGCAGCGAGAGCTCCTCGCAGTCGGGAAAGACGAACAGCTCGTCGCCGTCCAGATGCAGGGTCCACCGATCCTCGCAGTACGACTCGAGCAGCTCGAGGCGCCAGAGGGCCTTCTCGTCCCGAAAGGACCCGTCGGTGAAGAAGACGTGGACGTCCGGCTGCGCGAGGAGACAGTCCCGGGTGCCGTCGCTCGAGTCGTTGTCGACGACGAAGAAGCGGTCGACTCCGAGCTTCCGATGATGATCGAGGAGCTGCGGCAGCCGCAGGCTCTCGTTGCGCACGACGAGGACCGCGCGCAGCTCCGTATCGGAATCGCGGATGGACCGCTCGTCGAGGCGCTTCAGCACGCGTGGGCTCCGAGACCCCGGATGCTACCCGATCCGGGGGGAGGATCGCGTCGAAGAAGCCAGCGAGGTCGTGCTCCTCAGTCGGCGCGCTCCCGCGCGAGGTCCCAGTTCGCCTCGAAGACCACGCGTCCCGCCGCCACCACGAGCCGCGGCCGGAGCAGGGCCGACAGGTCGAGGGTCGGATCCCCTTCCACGACGATCAGGTCGGCGGCGAGACCCGGCTGCAGGCGGCCGGTCTCGCCCTCGAGGCCGAGCGCCCGCGCAGCCTCGGAGGTGGCCGACCGCAGGGCCTCCACGGGCGAGAGCCCCGCGTAGCGGGCGAAGACCGCCAGCGCCTCCGGGAGCTGATGGTGCTGGACGCCGGGGATGCCGGCGTCCGTCGAGGCCACGAGCCCCACGCCCTCCCGGCGCAGGGCGCCGAGGCAGGTCGACATCCGCTCCCAGAAGGGCGTGGGCTTGCCGTCCTTCTCCCGTCGCCGTCCCCAGGTCGCGTTCACCGTCGATGACACCCAGACGTCGTCGCGCACCATCTGCGGAACGAAGGAGGGATCGAAGTCCGACCCGAACCCGTCGCTGCCCGCGAACGAGCAGTGCTCGACGGTGCGCACCCCCGAGGCGAACGCGTTCCGGATGCCCGCGGTGCCGTGGCAGTGGGCCGCCACGTGACGTCCGTGCTCCCCGGCGGCGGCCACGATGCCGCGAAGCTCAGCCTCGTCGTACTGGGGCTTGCTCACGTCCGTGCCCTTCGTGAACACGCCGCCCGTCGCCATCACCTTGATCCAGTCGACCCGGTGCTCGACCTGCCGCGCGATCACGCGTCGGACCGCCTCGTCGCCCCGGGCCTCGCCGCCCCAGAAGTGGCAGTGGCCTCCGGGGCTCGTCAGCGGCTGCCCGACGCAGAGCAGTCGCGGCCCGGGCAGCTCGCCGCGCCCGATGCGATCCCGAAGCGCGATCTCCATCCACTTGCCCGCTCCCAGGTCGCGGGCCGTCGTGATCCCGGCCTGCACCATCGCGAGCGCCCGCTGCTGCATTCCCGCCCAGACCTTCTCGGACGGGATCCGCATCTGCTCGTCGGCGCTGAACACCAGGGGGTCGAGGGACATGTGGACGTGGCAGTCGATCAGTCCCGGCAGCACGGTGGCCGTCGGACTGTATCGAAAGACCCTCACTCCCTCGCCGTCCGAGGAGCTGCTCCCCGAGGGAAGAAGCGATTCGATGCGACCCCCGGAGATCCGGATCCGGGAGGGCCGCTCGTCGCGCTCCGTAGCCACACCATCCCAGGGGGAAGCGCCGTCGATCTCGATCTGCTGCGTCACGATTGCTGTGATAGTCCGTACATTGCGTATCTGCGAGCGTCAGTGCATCCTCACGGCGTCCTCCCACTAGAGAAGGGGCCTGTGTCGAGATGTCCGACAGCGAAGTGCTCGTGGTTGCCTCCAAGGTCAAGAACTACATCAAGGCCAACGGAGATATGAAGACCTCCTCGGCCGTGTTGAACGTACTCTCCGACAAGATCCGAGCCCTCTGCTCCCAAGCGATCGAGAACGCGCGGAACGACGGCCGCAAGACGGTCCTCGACCGCGACTTCATGTAGATCGCGCTCCCGCGGTGCGAGACCTGCGCGAGGCCCGTCCGGCCGGCTGGCCGGCCGTATTGCTGCTCTCGGGCCTGCTGGTGGTCTTCGGGACCGCGTGCGCGTCCACCGGGAGTGCTCCGGTCGCTCGCGGCGAGCGGCTGTCCCGGGCGATCCCGCTCCCCCTCGGGAGCTGGGCGACGGGCCAGCTGCACTGCGAAGCGGGCAGCTGCGAGCGCTGGTACGAGCTCGCCATCGACGACGGGGGCCTCCTCAAGGTGGACCTGTACGCCCCGGTGGGGCCCGGCGTCCCGGACTGCGAGATGCAGCTGCAGACGCCCGATGGCGAGCTGCTCCCGGCCCGGACGCGCCGGATCCGCACCCAGAGGCGCCTCACCCAGCGGATCGGGGCGGACACCTACTACCTGCGCGTCGCCTCCCGCGGAGAGGCGCGGGG
>JANQSB010000260.1 GCA_028284295.1 Myxococcota bacterium
CTCGTGGGCGACGGCGCGCGCCAGCCGCGCCAGCGATCCCGGATCCGGGTCCTCGGTCGCGGGCGGAGGACCGGCCGGCGGGTCGGGCCGAGGCTCGTGAGGCGCATCGGGCAGCTCGAGCTCGACGATCGCCTCGGGCTCCGGACTCGCGTCGGCCGCGAAGGGAGCGGCCGCGAGCTCGGCGGGCTCGGGCTCCAGCAGGACTACCGGCTCGCCGCCGGACTCCGCTGCGTGGGAGTCGCCTTCCTCTTCGCCGCGACCGTGCTCCGGGCCGATCCGCAGGTCGACGAGGTCGAGCTCCGCGGTCCGCACGTCCGCATGCGCGAGGCTTCGGATCACGACGGCCTCGAGCTCCGCCAGATTGCCGGGCCAGGGCTCGGCCCGAAGCAGATCGACGGCGCGGGTCGTGAAGCTCCGGGCGGGCTCCTGCCGCGCCGCCGCCCAGGCGCGCGCGGTGTCGGCGACGAAGGCCGGGATGACCTGCGGCCGTTCGCGCAGGGGCCGCGTGTGGATCGTGAGCTCGGCGAAGGCGAGTGCCAGTCCAGCGCTGAGCCGGGTCGGGTCGACGCCCGCACTCGCGAACCAACGGAGGTTGCCGCGCAGCGATGCCGGCAGCACGGCGGGCGGGCCGAACTCGAGCCAGTCGAGCACCCGCGCCTGCAGGGCCTCCGGCAGGCGGTCCAGGTCCGCGAGCCACAAGGCGAAGCGTCCGCGCTGTGCGCCCGCCTCGCGCACCCCCTGCTCGATCTGGCCGACCAGGTCGTCCGGGCGCGAGTCCTCGCTGCAGGCGACGCGTACGAAGGGTCCCGGGTAGAGGGTCGAGGTGGCGTGGACGTAGCGCAGCAGCAGTCCGCGTCCGGTGCCTGCCTCGCCCCGCGTGAGCACCGGCTCCCGGGCCAGCCGGGGATCGAGCGCGAGTGCCAGCTCGGGGGGCTCGCCGGCGGAGAACCAGCGAACGAAGCGCGACGAGAGCTGGTCCCGGCCCTGACGCAGAGAGAGGGGGAGCGAGCTGCTGTGCGTCAGGGCTGCCTGGACGGCGGGCTGGAGGCTGCGCGCGTCGGGTGGCCCGACGAGGACCTGCGCGTCGAGGGTGTCGAACAACCGCAGCGAGAGCTCGAGCTGGTCGGCCTCGGTCACCAGGATCCAGCGGCAGTGGGGGTTGCCGCGTTCCACCCGCCGGGCCAGGTCGAGCTCCGGCTCCGGGTCCGCGGGGACCCCCGTCAGGTCGAGGACCACCAGATCGGCCGGAGCGGCCACATCGAAAACCGAGTCGCCCGGCGCCCCGAGCACGATCTCGTGTCGTCCCGGAACACCGCCCGCCAGGCGTGCGAGCGCACGCCGGGGACCCGGGTCCCGGTGGACGATCCAGATCGTGGAGGAGAAGGGCGACATGGCAGGAGCTTCAGATACGGGGCTTCGAGACAGGGCCCGGAGGCGGAGCTTCCATGGGGCTGCAGGGATTCCGGGCTGGTGGTTCGGGGAGACGACGGCGCGCACCCCCGGTCTTCATGGGGCAAGGGACATGCCAACGGCAGCTGCCCTTCGGGATCGCGCAGCAACGCGTGCAACGCGGCGGGCGGCCTGCAGAAGCAGCGGGCCGGCCCGGCCCGGCAAGGGCAGCTTGGCGGATCGCACCGGACGGCGCCCCCCACAAATGAGGAAAAGTCTTTCCGCTTCGGGCATGCTTGCCCGGTGCTCCGCCTTCCCATCCTCGCCGCTGCTGGCTGCGCGGCGCTTGCGTTCGGACTGCCGCTCGCCCCGCAGGCTGCGGCAGACGAGTCGGCCATCGCCCTGCTGGGCGCCTGGCATCTCACCATCCACTACCGGGACGAGGCCAGTGGCGATCCGGAGGCGAAGCGCTGGGACGACCGGCTCTGGCGTTTCGAGAAGCGCGGCAGCCGCATGCAGTGGACGGAGTATCCGATCGTGGTCTTCGAAGACCAGAGCGGTCGCTTCGAGACCACGGAGAACGATCGCAGCATGCGGACCCTGTCGTACTGGGAGCCCAACGACACCCAACGGGAGCAGATCGGGCGCGGGCTGCAGGTCAATCCGCGGGGCGCCAAGTCGAAAGGGCTGCGCGGCACGCCGGAGCGCGGCTACCGCTCGGCGGGTGGCCTGCGCAGCGAGTCGGTGTCCGTGATCGGCTACAGCGAGTCGTGGAGCGTCCAGGAGCTCGGCGACAAGCCCGTGTTCACCCAGGACGTGGTCATGGGGTCCGGCCGTACGGAAGACATGCAGGGCCGCACCCGGTACACGACCGAGAGCGTCAGCCCCGACCGTCGCGAGCTGCGGGGGCGCTTCGAACGCGACGGCACGCGGCACGGCCACTTCGTGCTTCGCCGCGCCGCGGACCCCGTGCTGCTGGGCGGCGGCGGGTCTTCCGCCCGGTGAGCGCGGGCAGCACGCTCCCGGGAAGGATCCGCCCGGCGAGCACCCGTGATCTCGACCGGGTCGCCGCCCTGTGGAGCGCGATCACCGCGCACCACGCGCATCTGGATCCGCTCTTCACCATGCGAAAGGACGCCGGGGGAGAGCTGCGCGAGCTCCTCTCGGTGCTGATGCGCGACCGCGACTCCGAGATCTTCGTCTACGACCTGGAAGGCGACCTGCCCGGCATGTGCATCGTCCGGATCGATCGGGCGCCTCCGATCCTGGAAGAGGTCGAGCGTGCGGAGATCACCGATCTCGGAGTGCGGGAGAGCCTGCGGAGACGCGGGATCGGGCGCGCGCTCGTCGACGAAGCCCTGGCCTGGATCACCGCCAGCGGTGTCGAGCGGGTGGAGGTGCAGGTGGCGCACGGCAACCGCGAGGGTCAGGCCTTCTGGCGATCGGTCGGCTTCGGGGACTTCATGGACGTGCTTCACAAGCGGCTGTAGTCTCCGCTTCGAAGCCCGTCCCGACCCTTCCAACTCCGAATCCGATTCGAAATCCGACTCCGAATCGACTCCAAGGAACCAGGCCATGGCCGAGCCGGCCCTGAACCCCCTCGCCGCCGAGCTGAACGAACGGCTCGAACGCGCCGCCCCCGAAGTCTTCCAGATGCTGAGCGCGTTCGGGCGCCGCGCCTACTTTCCGAAGGGCATCCTGTCCCAGAGCGCCGAGGCGAAGGAGAAGGGTCGCCGCTTCAACGCGACCATCGGCATCGCGACGCAAGGGGACGGCCCGATGTACCTGCCCTCGATCGCCGAGCACATCGTCGGCATCGAGCCGAAGGACGTCTTCAACTACGCGCCGCCGGCGGGGCGCCCGGGCCTGCGCTCGGCCTGGCGGAGCAAGCTCGAGGCGGAGAACCCCTCCCTGGCCGGCAAGGTCTGGGGCCTGCCGATCACCACGAACGCGATCACCCACGGCCTCTCGCTGGCCGGCGACCTCTTCGTCGACCCGGGCGACCGGCTGCTGCTGCCCGACAAGCTGTGGGGCAACTACCGGCTGCGCTTCGAGGTCCAGCTGGGCGTCGAGATCGCGACCTTCCCCTTCTATGCGGGCGAGGGCTTCAACGTCGAGGGCTTCGCGAAGGCGCTGGCCGAGAACGCCGAGGGTCGCGACAAGCTGGTCGTGCTGCTGAATTTTCCCAACAACCCGACCGGCTACATGCCCACTCCCGAGGAGGGGGAGGGCATCGTCCGCGCGCTGGTCGCCCAGGCCGATCGCGGCACGAAGGTCGTCGCGATCACCGACGACGCCTACTTCGGGCTCTTCTACCACCTGGGTGCGGCCTCGATGACGGAGTCGCTCTTCGGGCCGCTCACGGGGGCACACCCGAACCTGCTGGCCATCAAGCTCGACGGCGCCACCAAGGAGCTCTTCGTCTGGGGGCTGCGCTGCGGCTTCGTGAGCTTCGGTCCCGGCCGTCCGGACACCGCCGCCGAGGTCTGTGAGGTCCTGGATGCCAAGGCGCGCGGCGCCATCCGCGCGACGATCTCGAACGTCCCACAGCTCTCGCAGAGCCTGATCGAGAAGGCGCTCGCCTCGCCGGGGATCGCTGCCGAACGCGCCGACAAGTGCGAGATCCTGGCGGCCCGCGCCGCGCGCGTCCACGAGGTGGCCAACTCGCCGCGCTTCGCCGAGAGCTGGGAGGTCTATCCCTTCAACAGCGGCTACTTCATGCTCGTCCGGGTGCTCGGCGTCGACGCCGAGGCCCTGCGCGTGCACCTGCTCGACAACTACGAGACGGGCCTGATCGCGACGGGGCCGCACGACCTGCGGATCGCCTTCTCGTGCCTGGAAATCGACGAAGTCGAGCCCCTCTTCGAGACCGTGCACGAGGCCATCCAGAAGCTGCGCGAGAAGTAGGCCAGCGGGCTCGAAGGGTCCCCTGGCTGGCGAACCCTTCGCGTTCTCGGGTCCTAGTCGCCCGACAGCCCGTCGAGCTCTTCGAGGATGGCCACCAGGGTGCGCGTGCCGCGCTCCAGGTTGGCGGTGGAGACCCGCTCGTCGGCGCCGTGGATCCCTCGCGTGTCGTCCGCGGACAGCCAGCGGGGCACGAACCCGTAGGCGATCAGGCCGTGGTCGCGGAAGTAGTGGGCGTCCGTGAAGCCGGCGCTCATGCGCGGAACCACGATGGCGTCCGGGTCCTCCCGGGCCGCGACCTGCTGGATGGCGCGGTACAGGGGGGTGTCCACCGGTGAGCTCCCGGACTCGAAGTGCAGCAGGGTCTCGACGTGCACGGAGTGCTCGGCGACCACGTTGGCGATGGCGGCCGCGAAGGCCTCGCAGGATTCGCCGGGAAGCAGTCGCGCGTCGAGATGCGCTCGGGCCCGGGACGGAGCCACGTTGGTGCGGCGCGCGCCCTCCACGACGGTGATCGCGATCGTGTTGCGGACCAGGGCGTTGCGGGCGGGGTTCGACAGGAAGCGCCGGCGGAAGGAGCGATCGGCGTCCAGCGCGCGACCGAGCTGGCGGTAGCTGGTGCGATCGGGGAGGGGCGCCGCGGGCGCGAGCGCGGCGAACATCCGCTCCACCTCCGGCAGCACGCGCACCCGCGTCTCGATTCGGCGGACGGCGTCGAGGGCTCCTACGAGCCGCGGGACGGCAGCGCTCGCGACCGGCGCGGAGGTGTGGCCGGGTGCGCCGCGGGCTTCGAGGGAGAGCCAGCACGGGCTCTTCTCGATCACCGAGACCCCCCACACGGCGGGGGCCCCCGCCGTCGGGGCGCGGATGTTGCCGCCTTCGGTCAGCAGGAACTCCGCGTCCATCAACAGGTCGGGACGCTGGTCGACGAGCCAGCCCGCGCCGCGTGCCCCGCCGAGCTCCTCGTCGGGAGTGGCCAACCAGATCACGTCGCGAGCCAGCGGCTCGTCGCGATGCGCCAGCTCCGCCAGGGCCAGCAGCTGCATCACCGCCACGCCCTTGGCGTCGAGGGCGCCGCGGCCGATCACCTCGCCCGACTCGATGCGACCCTCGAAGGGGGGCACCGTCCACTCTTCCGGGTCCGCGGTCACCACGTCGAGGTGCGAGAGCAACACGATCGGTCGGGCGTCGCCACGCCCGGGCAGTCGCGCCCATCCGATGGCGCGAGTCCACGCGTCTTCTTCTTCTTCGGTTGCGGCCTCGGTGGTCGGGCGGTCGCTCGGGGGAACGGGGACCAGCCGCGTCTCGAGCTCCGCTTCGCGAGCGACCTCGAGCAGGTACTCGGCCAGCGGACGCTCGTCTCCGGGTGGATTGACGGTCGGGATGGTGATGGCCCGGGCGAGGATCTCGGCGGCGCGTTCGCCGAGTGGGCGTTCCTCCCCTCGCCCGGAGTCGAATGGCCAGATGGCGAGCGCGGGGTGGGGCGCGAAGGGGCCGATCCCCACAGCGAGGCACAAACCGGCCAATGTCGACCCGATCCGGTGCGTTCGGTGGCGACCCGAACCCCTTGGGGAGCTCAGACGGTCGCGTGCCCGAGAGTCGGGCGCGTTGAAGCGGCCACGCATGGCCATCACACGTTCACCTCTCGACACCTCTCGGGTCCGGATCCGTGCGGGATCGTGGTGCGCTTCGGGACGCCAGTGGCTAACTATAACGCCGGGCGAGATCCGCCGGAGGGGTTGGATTGTCAGGGCCGAGCCAGGAGAGTGGTGCCGCCGAGCACCGGGATCGGGCCGTGCGCATGCAAGCGCGCGGTCCTTCTCGTCGTTCGGTCGTGCTCTCGGTCCTCACCGCACTCGCCTTCGTGTCGGGTGTCGGCGCTTCGCAGGAACGCGTCGCCGAAGAGCCCGCGGAAGCCGGAAGGGTGGTGGCCGCCTATGACGCGGTTCCCATCGACGCGCTGCCGCTCCACGGAGAAGAGGACGCGGTCGAGTCGTCGGAGCTTCCGCCTGTCTCCCTGGCGCCCGGCTACGATCGCGCCGACGAGCCCGAGCCCGCCGAGCTGATCGTCGTCACCAAGGGCGCGCTCGACGAGGGCCAGACCCTCGGTCGCGAGCTGGCGAAGCGCGGCATCTCGGCCGGGGTGGTCCATCTCATCGCGCAGGAGGTCCGACCCCACTTCGACTTCCGTCACTCGCGCCCGGGTCACCGCTATCGCCTGGCGCTCGACTCGGATGGGAACGTCGTCGACTTCCGCTACTCGACGAGCCTCGAGGAGAGCATCTACCTCTATTGGGATGGCGAGAGCTACCGGGTGCGCGAAGAGCTCGCCGAGCTCACCGCGCGCGTGGTCACCCTGGCGGGTCTGGTCGAGACCTCACTCTACGATGCGGTTCGTGCGCTGGGCGAGGATCCGCAGCTGGCGGACGACTTCGCGTCGATCTTCGCATGGGACATCGACTTCACCCGCAACGTGCAGCCCGGCGATGCCTTTCGTGTCCTCTACGAGCGCCTCTACCTGACGGACGACGACGGCGAGGAGGTCTACATCCGCCCGGGTCGGATCCTGGCCGCGCGCTATCAGGGCGGTGTCGGGGATCACTCGGCGGTCTACTACGAGAGCCAGCTCGGCAGCGGGGGCTACTACCGGCCCGACGGAACCAGCGTCGAGCGTCAGTTCCTGGTGGCCCCGCTGCGCTACAGCCGCATCTCTTCGACCTACACGAACGCCCGCCGCCATCCCATCCTGAACGTCACGCGACGTCACCCGGGCATCGACTACGCGGCCGCGGAAGGCACGCCCCTGTGGTCGGTCGCCGACGGCACCGTCATCTTCCGCGGATGGGCGGGCGCCTCCGGCAACCTGGTGAAGGTGCGCCACGCGAACGGCTACGTGTCCCACTACGCGCACCTGGAGCGCTTCGCCGACAACCTCGAGGTCGGGCAGCGCGTCATGCAGAAGGAGGTGATCGGATACGTGGGCCACACGGGCCTCGCGACCGGCTCCCACGTCTGCTTCCGGGTCACCAAGAACG
>JANQSB010000707.1 GCA_028284295.1 Myxococcota bacterium
CGCCACGACCGGGCGGAGATCGAGCGCGTCGCCGCCGACGACGGCATCCCGCCGCACCGCACGCGGATCCGGGTGGGAGGGGAATGACCGCGCGCATCCCGATTCTCGCGCTGCTCGTCGTCTTCTGCGGCTGCGCGAGCATGCGGCTCTCGTCCCGGGATCCGTTGCCCGAGGGCGAGCCGATCGCGGGCCCCTCCGGCCACTACGAGCTCGTCCCCCCGAGCGGCGAGTGGGTTCGCGCCGACTGGAACGAGGACGAGTCCAAGATCGACCTCTCCCTCGCCCACCAGCAGGGCGATGCGTGGCTGAACGTCTCCGTCCTGCCGGATCGCTTCCCCGAGGCCGCGGACGCCATCGCTCATGGGCGCGCGCAGGTGGACTCGATGATGCTCACCTCCTCGCGCGAGGAAGAGGTGGTGGAGGTCGCCGCGCCGGAGGGCCCGCTGCCCGCCCGGGTCGGGACCTACTGCGGGACCTTCGACCGCGAGATCCGCGCCCGGGACAGCTGCTTCGTCCTGCTCGCGACCGTCCGGGACCGCACCAGCTTCGTGCTGGTCGGACAGGTCCGGGTCCGCGACCCGGAGCTCGGGCGCCTCCACGAGCTGCGGCGGCTGGCCGCGTCGCTGCGGCTCACCGACCTCGGCCCGGGCGAACCGGAAGGCGATGCCGAGCCGCCGCGAGTCGATCCGTGAGGGGCGAGCTGGCCATCCGGATCCGCCCGGAGGAGCCGGACGATCGGGACCGCGTCTACGAGATCCTGGTCGCTGCTTTCGGTGGTCGCGCCGAGGCCGAGCTCGTCGAGCGATTGCGAGGCCGGGTCTCACCGGAGATCTCGCTCGTGGCGGAGCTGGGCGGGCAGGTGGTGGGCCACGTCTACTTCTCGCCCGTGCAGGTCGGTGAGCCGCCCCGTTCGGCGGTCGGGCTCGCGCCCGTGGCGGTCGATCCGGGCTGCCAGCGCCGGGGAATCGGGTCGGCTCTCTGCCAGCGAGGCCTCGAGGCCTGTCTCGACCTCGACGAGCCGGTGGTCTTCGTCCTGGGTCACGCCGACTACTACCCGCGCTTCGGCTTCGAGCCCGCGCTCGCGCGAGGCCTCTACTACAAGAGCGAAGCCTTCGCGGGCTCGTTCTTCGTGGCCGAGCTGAGCGAGGGCGCACTCTCCGGCTACGAGGGCGAGGTCCGCTACCACGCAGCCTTCGACGAGAGCGACGGAGCCTGAGCGCCGGGTGGTCCTGCCGTCAGGCGAGGTCGCCGACGGCGCGCCAGGCCTGGTCGATGGCCGCGTCCAGATAGGCAGAGGCCCCGGCGTCCGAGTTCGCGATGGCGATGCGGCCGAAGGGCTTCCGCCCGATCTCGTGGGGCGCCTCGCCGGGCTCGTACTCCGGATCGAAGAGCGGGTTCGGCGATCTCGCATAGCCGTGCGGCCAGCGATTGACGGCGATCGCCTCGATGTCGATCGCCGGGTCGAAGCCGCCCGGCCCGAGCATGCCGGCGAGGTGGGTGCGGATCTCGCGTTCGATCGTTTCGAAGGAGGTGGAGAGCAGCTCGAAGCGGCCCAGACGAGACTGCTCGTCGGGTGTTCCGGGATGGCGCGCCGCGACGGCCCGGCTCAGGTGCAGCACGATGGGATCGTCGGGACCCGTGCTGAAGCGGTATTCGCCGAGGCTCACGGGGAAGTCGAGGGCCGCGAGGCTGTGCCAGCTGCCGGGGCACAGCGCGACGCCCAGCCCCTGCTTCTGGCAGGCATGCCAGCTTCGCAGCAGCACGTTGGTGAAGACCAGGGGGACCTTCACCAGCTTGCGGAGCGCCTGCTTCTGGAGGTCGGGGAGGCTCGGGCAGAGGTGGGGGATGGCGGCGTTGTAGCAGGCGAGGACGACCCGCCCGGCTCGCACCCGCTCGCTGCGGCCCGCGCGCAGGTAGTGGACGGAGACGCCGCTC
Source organism: Myxococcota bacterium (assembly GCA_028284295.1). GTDB lineage: Bacteria > Myxococcota_A > UBA9160 > UBA9160 > UBA4427 > JAJDAN01. The sequence goes on from JANQSB010000707.1 coordinate 1,936, forward strand.
GCCTGTCGCGGATCGCCGTCGTGCTCCACCCGCACCACCGTGCTCTCCAGGCGCAGTCGGACCTCGTTGTCGGGGCGGTCGAGCACCCCGTAGTCGATGGGCGCGATGAGTCCGTCCTCCATGGTCGTTCCCGCTCCGGCCACCGGGACCAGGCGGCGGACCAGCTCGCGAGCCACCGACGCGTTGCCGTCGGGGAAGTGGTAGAGGTAGGGCTCGAGGGCCAGGCTCAGTACCTTGCGCAGGACGCCTTCCAAGCTGCCGAGGCTCGTCGACCCCAATCCCGGCAGGCCGAATCCCAGAGCGTCCAGGGCCGGGACGGCGTCGATGCCGTGACCGTGGTAGATGCCGGGCACCTCCTGCAGGAACGCGAGGACCTCCGGCTGCTCGACGCCGAGGTGCTCGGTCAGGAAGTCGCGGTAGGAGATCGAGCGCAGGAACCCGGGCTCGCCGAGGAGCGAGTGGTCGGGTAGCCGGTCGTCCGATCCCACGATCAATCGACGGAGCTCCTGCCGGGCGGGGGCGGAGAGGGGCATCTGGTCGATGGCGTCGGCGGCATCGAGGTCGGAGCGAGCGACGGGCATGAAGAGATCGGGGTTCGCGAAGTTCGAGCGAACGAAGCGATCGGTCCCGTAGGTGGCGGCGTCGAAGAAGATGCCCCCGCCGAGATCGTTGCGGCGAAAGAAGTCCACGTCGTAGGCGTCCCGGAGGCGCTGCGTGTCGATGCGGAGCTTCTCGAGGAGACCCCGGGCCACGTCGCTGTAGGCGGAAGGGGCTTCCAGGGACTGGCTTCCGCCGTAGCCCAGGATGGTGCGACCCCGAACCTCGAACTCGTTTCGCTTGGCGTGGCCCCCGAAGTCGTCGTGGTTGTCGAGCAGCAACACCCGGGCGTCGGGATGCTGCTCGCGGTAGAAGAAGGCGGCCGCGAGCCCGCTGATGCCGGCGCCGACGACTACCAGGTCGTACTCCCCCGCGTCCGGCTCGGCGACGGGGCCCCAATCGCTTCGCTTCTCCAGCGCCATCGCATGGGCGACCTCGAAGGAGCCGGGATGGCTGCCGCGAAGGCCGAGCCGCGACGGCGGATGGGAGGAGGGCGGGCCGGGGACGCCCGGCATCCCCACCTGGCCATCCGGAGGCCCGGCTCGAGGCGCGCCCTCGTCGGGCGCACATCCGGTCGAGAGCGTGGCGCCCGCGACCAGGCTTCCGACCGCTCCCTGGATGAAGTCGCGCCGCGAGATGCTGCGGTCCATCCCGAGATCGCGGTCGCGTCGCTGGCGGTTCCGATCCGTCACGCTGCCCCGTCCGTCCGGGAGCATGCCCGAAGTCGTCCGGAGGCGCCCTGCCCCCCCGAGCCCACCCCCGAGCAGCCGCGTGCGGCTTCCTCGCCGAGTCCTCAGACCGGGTTCGGGAGGTAGGGCCGCTTGATCTCCATGAACTTGGCCGGATCGTCGAGCGGCCGGAAGCCGAAGCGCTCGTAGAGCCCGTGCGCATCGCGCGTGGCCAGCATCCAGCGCCGGAAGCCCTGCAGCCGCGGATGCTCCAGCACGCGAGCCACCATCCACTTCGAGAGGCCCCGGTCCCGGTGCGCCGGAAGCACGAAGACGTCCGCGAGATACCCGAAGGTCGCGCCGTCCGTGATCACCCGCGCGAAGCCGACCTGTTCGGACGCCCGGTAGAGCCCGAAGCAGATCGAGCCCGCGCAGGCGGCGTCCACCACCTCCTGGGAGATCCCCCGGGCCCAGTAGGAGTCGGCGAGGAACTCGCGTACCAACACGCGGTCGAGTCGCTCCCGATCCGTGTCGATCTCGTACTCGCCGTGGGTCCAGCGGGGCATGTCCCGATCATGCGGCACGGGAGGGGAGCGGCTCAATCCGACAATTTGTCCGGTCGTCGCAGCAGCACGTAGCTGGCTCCGCTTCCGCCGTCCGCGGGCTGGGCGGGGCAGAAGGCGAGAACCGCTCCCGCCAGGGAGGAGTCCGCGAGCCAGTCCGGGAGCTGGCTGCGCAGGACGGGTTCGTCCTTCGAGCCCCGACCGCGCCCGTGGACGACGCGCACGCAGCGCTCGCCCTGGGCGATCGCCTCCTGGAGCTCGTCCAGGCAGGAGTCCCGCGCCTCCCGGGCCCGCAGCCCATGCAGGTCGATGCTGCGCCGGGGTGCGATCTGCCCTCGCTTGAGTCTTCGCAGCTCCGCACCGGGAAGCCCGGGGGCGAAGCCGGTGCTGCGATCCGTCGCATCCTTGAAGACGAAGCGAGCGGCGTCGGGCTTCGGGCGGCGCGGGGTCATCAGCCCGGGTCTTCGCGCAGGAGTGCGAGCGCCTTGCGGGTGAGCGTGGCGGCCGGCAGCGCGTGCAGGGCCGCCGGCGACAGCCAGCGGTGTGCCGCGAGCCCGCGGCGGCGGACCCGACCCGGCTCGGCCTCGCCCCGGAGCACGTGCAGGGCGAGCTCCCGGTGGGTGAACACGTGTCGAACCCGGCCGACGCGCTGCAACGAGGAGGCGTTCAACCCCAGCTGCTCCTGGAGCAGACGGGCGACGGCGTCCTCGGGCTTCTCGCCATGCGCGAGATCCCCGCCCGGCAGCTCCCAGAGCCCACCCAGCAGACCGCCGGCGTCGCGTCGGACGGCCAGGATCCGCGAGCCGCGACGAAGCCAGACCGAGACCCCGCGCAGCTTCCGGACCCGGGTCTTCGCGGCCTTGACGGGCAGGTCCTCCGCGTCTCCCGCACGCCGGGCGTTGCAGCTGCGCGCCAGCGGGCAGTCCGGGCAGCGGGGCGTGCGGGGCGCGCAGACCGTCGCGCCCAGCTCCATCAGTGCCTGGTTGAGATCGCCCGGGCGGGGTCCGTGAGCGAGCCGGGCGGCTTCCTCCCAGATGCGCTCGCCGACCTGCCTGTCGCCGACGTCCTGTCGGATGCCGAGCAGGCGAGCGAGCACGCGCTTCACGTTGCCGTCCACGATGGCCTCGGGCCGGTCGAAGGCGATCGACGCGACGGCTCCGGCCGTGTAGCGACCCACGCCCGGAAGGCTGCGGAGCGAGGCCGCATCGTCGGGAAGCGCTCCTGCGAAGTCGGCGACGATCTTCTTTGCCGCAGCATGCAGGTTGCGTGCGCGCGAGTAGTAGCCGAGCCCGGCCCATTCGCCGTAGACCGCTTCCTGTTCGGCGTCGGCGAGCGCCTCGACGGTCGGGAAGCGATCGAGGAAGCGCTCGTAGTAGGGGATGACCGTCTCGACCCGGGTCTGCTGCAGCATGGTCTCCGAGATCCAGATCGCATAGGGGTCGCGACTGTGTCGCCACGGCAGGTCGCGACGGTTCGCGTCGTACCAGGAGAGCAGTCGCGAACGCAGTCGCCCGGCCCGTGCGCGGGTGAGAGTCTCTTCGGCGTCGGCTCTC
>JANQSB010000022.1 GCA_028284295.1 Myxococcota bacterium
GTTGCCGGCCCCGATGAAGGACACGCCCAGCGCGTCGGTGGGCGGCCGCTTGCCCGTCGGCAGCGAGAGGGTCCGCTCCTGCGCCGACTCGTTGTCGTAGCGGAAGACCACGGCCAGGGTGTCGGAGCGGCCGGAGACCAGATCGTCGTAGGCGGAGACCGCGCCCTCGAAGTCCGCGAGGGTCGTGTCGAGGCGGTCGATGTGGAGGCTGCCCGAGTCGATCAGGGAGAGGAACGCGCGCAGGTTCCGGTTCTCCGTCCAGCGCACGTAGGGCAGGGGGTAGTCGTTGCCGAGCTCCTCGTAGCTCCGGTCGTAGCGTCCGGGCCCGTAGGACATGCTCATGCGAAGGTCGAGCTCCTTGTCGTACATCGCGCGTCGCTCGATCTCGAGGGGCATCGCGCCGACGACGGCCAGGCGGCCCTTGTGGCGGCACAGGTCGGCGGCGAGCTGCAGCGGCGCCGAGCTCGAAGCGGAGGCTGCCACCAGGGCCAGGTCGACGCCGTGGCCGCCCGTGGCTTCTTCCTTCCAGGTCGCGGGCAGGGTGGTCGGGGTGTCGGCCCACTCGGCGCCCTGGTCGAGCGCCTGCTTGGCCCGCAGATCGTTCAGGTCGAGGCCCAGCACGCGGCAGCCATTGGCCCGCAGCAGCTGGACGGCGAGCTGCCCGACCAGTCCGAGCCCGACCACCGCGACGACCTCGCCCAGGGTCGGGTCGCCGACCCGCACCGACTGCAGCGCGATCGCGCCGAGGGTCGCGTAGGCGGCGTGCTGCAGCGAGACCCCGGCGGGTACCGGTGCCACCAGGTTCTCCGGCACGCAGATCAGCTCGGCGTGATTTGCGTAGCCCGCTCCCGCGCAGGCGACCCGGTCGCCCGGCGCGAAGCCGCTGACGCCCACGCCGACCGCCTCGACCACACCCGCCGCCGAGTAGCCGAGGGGCTGCGGGGTCTCCAGGCGGGAGGTCACCGTGCGATAGGTGGCGAGCGCGCCGTCCACCTTCCACTTGCTGAGCACCTGCCTGACCAGGTCCGGGCGCGAGCGCGCCTTCGAGAAGAGGGAGGAGCGCGCGAAGGCCAGCGACAGCCGGTCGGTTCCCGGCGACATCACGGAGTAGTGGTTCCGGACGAGGACCTGGCCCGGCAGCGGCATGGGCGCCGGGACCTCGACGATCTCGAGGTCGCCCGAGCGTGCGTTCTGGAGGATCTGCTTCATGGACTCCGCCTCTCGATCCGCCCTCGCCATCCCGGATGCGCGCGGAAGGCCTGCGGACACTCGATCTCGTCGAGCCGGCGCCGGACGATACCGTGCTCGTCGTTCGCTTCGATCACCTCGACATCGTCACTGCGGCGCACCGCCGTGACGGGGCACTCCCGCTCGCTCATGGCTTCGCGCAGGATCGGGAGCTGGTCCTCGTCGAAGCCCATCAGCCGGACGGCGACGAGGTCGGCGGCCACGGCGTCGGTCGACGCGATCACCGCGCCCAACGGCCGGGCCGTCGGCGCCAGCGGGCCCTCGTCTTCGCCGGCGACGATTCCGTCCAGCAGATGGAGAACCCGCCTCACCGGCTGCGGCGACTCCAGGTGCTGCCCCTTCGCGTCGCTGTAGAGGAAGGCCCGGTTCAGGTCGAGACACATCCGCCAGGTGGTGCGGTTGCCGTACCAGTTCCCCGCGCGGATGAAGTCGTCGCCGCGCGTCGCCCGTTCGGCCCGGCGCACCAGGCGCATCAGGCCGACGCCACGTCCGCGTTGCAGCCAGGGGCGCGCCCACTCGGTGGCGCGACTGCGCGCCCGGTCGATCCAGCGCGCGTCGGGGAACTCGTCGCCGCCTTCGATGGAGGGGCCCACGCAGTGGTGCGGCAGCCAGTTCTTGTCGCCGTTGATGCCGACCAGGTTCTTGAGGGAAAGGGTCACGCCGGTCTTCTTGTGGGTCTTGATCTTGGGCAGGTTGACCACCAGATCGGCAGACAGGACGGTTTCCGAGAGCAGATAGTCGTTGCGGCCGTCCCGGTGGTGCTCGGAGGTCGGGCCCGGGTCGTAGTCCGCGCCGCGCATGCGTTCGGGGTCGAGGCCGGAGCCCTCGAAGAAGCTGCAGCGGCCCAGCTCGACGATCCGGTATCCGGCGGGGTCGCCCGGCAGGGGCGTGCGCTCGACCACGACCCCGTCCTCGAAGCGGACGGCTTCGCGTCGCAGGTCGATCAGCTCGAGCTCCAGTCCCGCTCGCGCATAGCGCGCGACGAGCTCGTCGAGACCGGCGATCTCGCGGATGCGCTCCCAGTCGCAGTCCATCTGGGGGGCTTCCGCGACGACGACCCGACCTTCACTCCCGGCCGCCAGCCAGGCGTAGTCGGCCGCGGCGCGCAGGACCGAGCCGTGGGTCACGACGGAGTCCACACTCTCCCCCTCGCGCGGGTTCCAGTGGCGGATGAAGTTCGGCTTGAGGACGATGGTCGCCCCGCGCGGGACCAGTGCTCCCAGCGGGTTCCACTCGTCGCGCCCGAAGTGTTCCGCATCGAGCCCGAGCGCTCTCAGCGAAGCGCGCACCGCGGCGTGGACGGAGTTGTCGACCGGCGCGTCCTCGCGGCCCAGCAGGGCCTCGAGCTCCGGTGTGTCCCCGTCGGGCTCGAAGGGAGGTCGCAGCCCCCGGTAGCTCTCCTCGCTGCGGGAGAGAGCCGCGCGGATCACGACTCGATCCTCGCGACCGAGGACTTCACGGCACGGAACTTCCCGTTGGGCTCGCGCGGGATCGAGTCGACCTGCGCGATGTCGACGCGGATCCGCTGCCCCAGACGCGAGTGCACCTCGCGCTCGAGGCTGCGGCGGTCCTTCTCGCCGAAGCCGCTTCCGGCCACGACCAGGACCTGGATCGACTCGACGTCTTCCTGGACGATCTGGGCCTCCTCGATCTCGTACTGCTGCTTGAAGATGTGGTCGAGTCGGCCCACCAGTCGGCCCTCGGGCGTCGCCACGTAGTCCTCGATGCGGCCGTCGATGTCCAGGAACACGTCACCCGGCCGGCCGCAGGGACAGGCTGCCTTGAGCCGCGTGCCCACGTCTCCGATCCGATAGCGGATGAAGGGCGTGGTGACACTGCCCAGGCCGGTCACCAGCAGGGGACCCCGCACGTACTCCTCGGTCTCCTCGACGGGATCGACCTCCACGATGCCGTACTCCATGTCGACGTGGAGGTGGTTCTCCGCGCAGGCGGTCATCGAGACCGCTTCCTCGGTCGAGTGGTAGTAGTCGCGCACCGGTGCGCCGAAGGCGCGCTCGATGGTCTCCCGTTGAAAGGCCAGCACCGACTCGGAGTGCGTGAAGATGCCCTGCAGCCTGCCGGGGGGCAGGCAGCGGTCGGCCTCGACCATCGCGCGACCCACCAGGTGGAGCACCGACGGATAGCCGTGGACGTAGCGTGCGGGCGTGTCGTGGATGGCCGAGATGTAGTCGGGCAGGTTGCGTTCCGAGAGGTGGTACATGGAGAAGAGGGTCATGCCCGAGAGGTAGTCGCGCCGCCAGAAGGGCGGCCTTCGCTGTCGCAGCGGGACGATGACCTGGCCCGTGAAGTTGATGACCGGGTCTTCGATGCGAACCCCGAAGCCACGCCGCTGGCGCCAGACCGCGGTCAGACCTTCGGCGATCCGCTCGGAGCTGTGCCAGACCGGGAGGGCCGTGCCGGTGGTGCCGCTGGTCGAGCGTTGCTGCAGCTTCCGGGCGGGAATGTCGCGACACACGAAGTCGCGACTGCGGGCCCGGTAGACCGCCTTGTCCAGGGGCGGGATCGACGCCAGGGTCTTCTCGATCGACGTGGCCGGGTCGCCGGCCTCGATGACGGGCGGAAGGAAGCGGTAGTAGGGGGCGTGGGTGCGAGCGCGCTCGATCAGCTCGACGAGCATCTCCCACTGCCGTTCCTTCTGGCGCTGGACGGGATCGTCGATGCGCTTCTCCCAGTCCTCCAGGGTGCGGTGGAAGTAGGCGGTGAAGGTGCCGAAGGCACGTCGATAGCCATCCGCCGTGCAGGCCAGGCTCTGGAGCCCGATGGGCAGCAGCGAGTAGAGCTGGGAAAGGGTCGGTCTCACCGGGCGCCTCCGGCTGCGCGTTCCTGCACCACGTCTTCCAGGAAGGAGAGCATGCGCTTTGCGAGGTCATCGCGCACGAAGCCCGCCTCCACCCAGGCGCGGCCGCGCCGGGCCATCTGGTCGCGTCGCTCGGGGTCCTCGAGCAGACCCGTGATCGCCTCCGCGAGCGCCGCGGGCTGCTCGGGCTCGACCGAGAGCGCCGCACCCGCTTCCTCGACCAGGGAACGGATCTCCCCCTTGGGCGTGCTCAGCAGGACCGGCCGCTCCTGGGCGCAGAACTCGAAGATCTTGGACGGGATCACCGAGCTGAAGATCGACAGGTTCCGCAACAGCACCACCTGCACGTCGATCGAGGCGATCCAGGCCGGGATTTCCGAGCGCGGTCGCAGGCCCAGCAGGGTCAGGTTGGTCAGACCGCGGCGCTCGATCTCGGCGCTCAGGGCGGCGCGTCCGGCGCCGTCGCCGATGATCAGGAAGTGGAGCTCCGGCCGGTCGGCCAGCCGCTCGGCGGCGTCGACCAGGGTCTCGACACCGTGGGCCAGTCCCAGGGTCCCGACGTAGGCCACCAGGAAGCGTCCCTCGAGGCCGTGCTCCCGCAGCAGGTCCTCGTCCTTCGGGCGCGGCCGGAAGAGCGTCGTGTCGATGCCGTTGTAGACGAGCGAGATCCGCTCTCGCGGGACGCCCCGGGCGGCGATGTGGTCGATGAAGGTGCGGGTGTTGACCACGACGCCCGCGGCCGAGCGGTAGAGCACGCCCTCCAGCCACTCGAGCGCGCGGAGCAGCAGCCCCGGCTTCATCTGGCCGAGCTGGACGATCGATTCGGGCCACAGGTCGCGGATCTCCAGCACGAAGGGCGCGCCCCGCAGCCGCGACACCACCATCCCGGCGAGCCCCGCGAAGAACTGCGGACTGGTCGCGACGACCACGTCGGGCCGGTCCGCCTTGAAGGAGGCGAGGACCGCCGCCACGGCGAAGGCCAGATAGTTGGCGATGCGGCCGCCGAAGCCCTCGTTGGCCGACAGGAACATCCAGCTCCGGATCACCCGGATCCCGTCGACGGTCTCCTCCTGGACCCAGCGGTTCTCGTAGCCTTCGAAGAGCACGCCCCGCGGATGGTTGGGGACACCCGTCAGCACCGTGACCCGATGGCCCTGGCGCACCCATTCCCGACAGTGCTCGTGGGTGCGGCTCGCGGGGGCGTTGACCTCCGGCGGGAAGTAGTGGCTGATGAAGAGGATGTGCATCGGGGAGTGGGGGTCCGTCGGAAGAGGGGCTACTCGGGAACGTAGGACGGCAGCAGGGGGACGAGTGCCGAGGCGAGTCGCTCGAAGCGGTCCTCGGCCGCCGCGACGTCGCCCCGCAGGATGGGCGTGGTGAAGCGCACCAGGGAGCCGTCGGTGCGGCCGCGGGTGGCGCGGTTCCAGAAGCGGTAGAGGATGACGTCCTCGTTGGCGCTCACCACCCGGTCCTGCCCCTGATACCAGAAGTAGACGAGCTGGCGCAGCTCGCCCTTGGCGATCACGAAGCGCTTGGCGGTCGGTCCGTCGTCGCGCAGGCCGTGGCGGCTCGGGAGCCCCCCGAACCCGAGCGGACGGCGCTCGGCGTCGATGATCGACCAGCCCGCTCCGGGCAGGCAGTGCTCGGGAGGGTGGATGACGGTCTCGCCCCCGCCCCCTCCCTGTCGAACCTGGCTCTCGTGGTAGCCGACGTACACGGAGACGAGCTCCCCGCTGTCGTGCTCGAAGTAGTTGCACAGCAGGTAGTCGCTGGCGCCGAGGATGCGCAGGGCCTTGGCGTCCATCTCCTCGCGCTCGTCGCAGCGCCAGTCTCCGATGGCGAGCGGGAAGGACGCGAAGGAGTCTCGCGACGGGATCCGCTCTTCGCTGGCCAGGAAGCGGAAGACGTAGAAGTTGAGTGCCAGGAAGGCGAGCGCGACGGCGAGCTTGGTCATGCCAGCCTCCGCGACGCGAGCTGCGGACCGCGGTCGCCTCTCAGCCACCCGATCGCGTTCGCCTCCAGCAGCAGGATCACGAAGGCCACCGTGAAGGTGATGACCCCCTGGAAGTCGTGGATGAAGCCTCCCGCGGCCTCCTCTCCGAAGCGGTGGGTCAGGATTCCCGTCAGCGCCACCCGGACGGCGTTGACGAAGATGGCGATGGGGATCGTGGAGGCGATCAGGACGAGCCGCTCGACGAGGTTCTTGCGGAAGAAGTAGGCGAAGACCACGCCCAGGGTCAGCAGCGCCATCAGCGAACGCAGCCCGCTGCACGCCTCCTCGACGAAGAGGCGGGCGTCCGCGAGGTGGATGATGTTGCCCTCGAGGAGCGCCGGGATCGAGAGCCAGTGCAGGGCTCCCACGGCGGCCCGGGCCGCCAACAGCTGCAGGGGAAAGGCGACGACGTTCACCACGGTCTGCGGCAGGGGCACCATCAGGAAGAGGAAGAAGAGCGGGAAGCTCAGGATCCGGAAGACCTCGCGTCCGAAGACGAGCAGCACGAGGCCGATGAGGGTCAGCACGAAGCCCGTCCGCATCGCCATCAGCTCGACGCCCAGGCGGCCGATCGCGAGCGCGGCCAGCCCCAGACCGAGCGGAACGAGGCCCCACCAGCTTCCGTCGAGCCGGGCCTTGGACAGGTCGCGCCGGCGCTCCCAGGCGAAGAAGACGGCGAGCGGTGCGACCAGGAAGCCGTGCGAGTAGTCGGGCACGAGCTTCCAGTGCAGCACCATGTAGTAGAGGATCTCGGCGTAGACGACGACGAGGCTGGCGATCAGCGCGAAGCCGAGACCGGTCCGCGTGCGGCGCGAGAGTCCCGTCGCGGCCGCCGCGCCGTTCATCCGCGCTCTCCGGCGGCCTCGCGACCGGGATCGGCGCCCCGCGAAAGGTCGCGCTCCAGGACGTCGGCGATCCGGGCCGCCGCGCGACCGTCCCACAGCTCCGGCACGCGGCCCCGCTTGGCGTCGCCGTCGAGAACCCGCCGCGCGGCCGCGCGGAGAGCCTCGGCGTCCGAGCCGACCAGGGTATTGCTGCCCTCGTCGACGGTGATGGGACGCTCGGTGTTGTCCCGCAAGGTCAGGCAGGGAACGCCCAGGGCCGTCGTCTCTTCCTGGATTCCGCCCGAGTCGGTCAGCACCACCCGCGCCTCGCTCATCAGCCTCAGGAAGTCGAGGTAGCCCTGGGGCGGAAGCATGCGCAGCTCCGGGGCGTTGCCGCCCAGCAGCGCCTCGATGGCTCCCCGAGTCCGCGGGTGGACGGGGAAGACGACCGGGAGCTCGCGGTGGATCTCCTCGAGCACCCCGAAGAGTGCGGCGAGCTTCTCCGGGTCGTCGACGTTGCTGGGACGGTGCAGGGTGAGCAGCGCGTAGCCGCCGGGCTCGAGGTCCAGCCGCTCGACGGTGTCGAGCTCGCGCGCACGCTCCTCGTTAGCGCGCAGGGTGTCGATCATGACGTTGCCGACCCGGTGGATCTTGCTCTCGGCCACGCCTTCCCGACGCAGGTTCTCGTCGCCGGCGGGCTCGGTGGTGAAGCACCAGGTCGACAGGCAGTCGGTGACCAGTCGGTTGAGCTCCTCGGGCATGGTCCGGTCGCCCGAGCGCAGCCCCGCCTCGACGTGGGCCACCGGGACGAGCAGCTTGGCGGCCGCCAGGCTGGCGGCGATGGTGGAGTTCACGTCGCCCACCAGCAGCAGCGCGTCGGGCGGGCTCTCGACCAGAAGCTTCTCGATGCCGACCAGCACCTGGGCGGTCTGGCTGGCGTGCGACCCGGACCCGACCTCGAGGTTGACGTCCGGCTCGGGGATTCCCAGATCGCGGAAGAAGTCCGCGGACATCGCTGCGTCGTAGTGCTGGCCCGTGTGGACGAGAGTGGTCTCGAAGTGATCCCGCCCCCGCAACTCCCGCAGCAAGGGCGCGATCTTCATGAAGTTCGGGCGGGCACCCACCACAGCCAGGATGCGGATCTTGGACCGTTCCAAACGAGCGTCTCCGTCTCGGGCGCGCCGGTGGCGGCGCGCGAGTCTAGGCGACCCGCATCGGGCGGGACGCACGGGGATTGTGGGTGACCTTCCCGGAGGGTGTTGTGTTGCCGTTTCACCCCATATCCCCTCCAGGAACGGTGCACCTATTGCGTGGGCACCAGGAACCCGGATCGGCCTGCCGGCACGTCGAAAAAAGTGGAATAGCGCGCCACCTGGTTCGCCGAATAGGGAACATACTTTCCCATGGAGGGACCCTTCTTCTCAATAGAGGAAGTCTATTACACATAGAGTGAACCTCTGCGGGCGGAGCTGCACAACGCTGTTCCGCTCAGCGACTCGCGGGACGCGCGCGTGAGGCCACGCGTTCGGAACCCGCGTGTGTCGCATCAGATCCAATCTCCGGCCGATGTGCGAGGCGCGTCGAGGCCGGAGCCAGACAGGGTGGGGAAGTCATGGTCGAGCGCTTTCGAGTCCTGGTCATCGATGATGATCCCGGGATCCGCGAGTACCTGACGGCACTCGGAGAGCGGCAGGGATATCAGGTGAGCGTGGCCGCCGACGGCGAGGAGGCGTTGGGCAGTCTCTCGGACTCGCGCCCCGACATCGTGACGCTCGATGCCGTGCTGCCCGGCATGGACGGGCTCGAGACCCTCCGGCAGATGAAGAAGATGATCCCGGACATTCCGGTGATCATGCTCTCGGGGCACGGCCAGGCGCGCACCATCGTCGAGGCGATGCGCCTCGGTGCCTCGGACTTCCTGCGCAAGCCCTTCGAGGTCGAGGAGCTCGAGCTGGCCTTCCAGAAGGCGCTCGAGACGAGCGCCCTCAAGGAAGAGGTGGAGAGCCTTCGGGGTCGCGTTCGCACCGAGACCGACACCCTCGGTCTGCTGGGCGACAGCCCGAACATGAAGGAGGTCCGCGAGATCATCGAGCAGGTCGCGGACACCGACATCACCGTGCTGGTCCGGGGAGAGAGCGGGACCGGCAAGGAGATCGTCGCGCGGGGGCTCTACCAGCTCTCGGGTCGGCGAGGTCGTCCCTTCGTGAAGGTGAACTGCGCGGCGCTTCCTTCGGAGCTGCTGGAGAGCGAGCTCTTCGGCTTCGAGAAGGGCGCCTTCACGGGCGCGCAGAAGCGGAAGCTCGGGAAGTTCGAGTACGCGAACCACGGCACCATCTTCCTGGACGAGATCAGCGAGATGCACCCGGGTCTCCAGGCGAAGCTCCTGCAGGTGCTCCAGGACGGCGAGTTCTCCCGCCTGGGCGGCGAGAGCGACGTCAAGGTCGACACGCGCATCATCGCGGCGACCAACCGCAACCTCGAGCAGGCGGTGCGCGAGGGCTCCTTCCGCGAGGACCTCTACTACCGCCTCAACGTCATGACGATCCACATTCCGGCGCTTCGCGACCGGATCGACACCATTCCGCTGCTCGTCGACAACTTCCTGCGGATGTACAACGAGCAGTACAACAAGCGCCAGCCGCAGCTCAGCGATCGAACCCTCGACGTGATGATGAACTACCACTGGCCGGGGAACGTGCGCGAGCTCGAGAACATGGTGAAGCGGATGGTGGTGCTCGGAAACGAGGACACCGTGCTGCAGGAGATCGCCATGCGGGAGGCGCCGGTCGAGGAGGAGTCGTCGGGAGACGCCCTCGACCTGGAGGCGCTGGGCGCCGACTTCTCGAGCGGCGAGGCCCTGGACCTCAAGGCCATCTCCAAACGCGCCGCCCAGATCGCCGAGAAGCGGGTGATCGAGCGGGTGCTCCACCAGACCCGCTGGAACCGCAAGGAGGCCGCCGAGCGGCTGCAGATCTCGTACAAGGCGCTCCTCTACAAGATGAAGGAGAACGGTCTCAGTGAGGGGCGCTAGCCGGATGATGGAGGAAGAGAGGATGAGAGTGCCGGGCTGGGGGCTCGCCCTGGGCGTGGCGGCGCTGCTGCACCTGGCCTGTGTGGCCCCCGCGCCGCTGCCCGAGGAGCCTCCGGGCGCCGGAGCGCGGTCGCCCTACGTGATCGGCATTCCCGATCAGCTGCAGATCACGGTGTGGAAGAACCCCGAGCTGAGCGCGCGTCTCGTGGTTCGCAGCGACGGCATGATCTCCGTCCCGCTGCTGGACGACGTCCAGGCCGAAGGGCTCACCGCCGAGGAGCTGAAGGAGGTGATCACGGAAGCCCTGTCGGAGTACATCACGAACCCCGACGTGACCGTGATGGTGGTCGGCATGAACAGCAACACGGTGTCCGTGATGGGAGGCGTGTTGCGGAGCGGAGAGATCCCGTTGCAGCGGGAGACGCGGGTCCTGCAGGCGATCGCCATGTCCGGCGGCTTCTCGACGTGGGCCAAGAAGAGCCGCGTGAAGGTGCTGCGCCAGACTCCGGAAGGCGGTCTGGTGGAGTACCGCTTCGACTATCCGGCCTATCTGGCGGGCAAGGCGCCCGGAACGAACATCGTACTCAAACCCGGCGACACGATCGTCGTGCCGGACTGAATCGGCCATGCGACGGGGGGTGGCATGGTGGACGGGAGTTCTTCTCTTGGTTCCGGGAATCTCGGAGGCGGGTGAGTTGAAGCTGGGGGGAGAGCTGCGCGCCGGCTACGACTCGAACGTCTTCAACCTCGACGACGAGGACGACTCCGGCGTGATCGCGGTCGAGGCCTGGACCTCTGCCGAAGACGAGCTCGAGCAGGGCTCCTACCGGGTCGAGTACAACCCGACCTTCTTCTACAACGAGGACAGCGACGCGGACAACTTCTGGAACCACCGCGCCAACTTCACCGGCAGCTACCGGCCCTCGCCCCGGACCACGGTCACCCTCAGCGACAGCTTCGCGCGCCTCGAGAAGCTCACCTTCATCGCCAACCAGGCAACCGTCGATCCGAACATCGACGACGAGAACCGGCGCACCACGGTGAACACCGTCGACCTCTTCGCGTCCCACATGCTGACCCAGCGCTTCAGCGTGTACGGCGCCGGTCAGCACACCATCTACCGCTTCGACCGCTCCCAGGACGAGGACAACGACTACCTCCAGGGGACGGCCGGGGTGAACTACGCGCTGACGCCGACTCTCTCGGTGGGGGGCGGCGGCCGGTACGGCTACCGCAGCTTCGACGCCCAGACGAACCGGGCGCTGCCCGGCTTCCCGCCCAACCTGCGCCCCTGCAACGGAACCGACGGTCCGGGGGCCCGCACCCGGTCGGCCTCGGGCTTCGTGTCGGCGCGATACCAGTACGACGAGAACACGAGCGCGGAGCTGCAGGCCGGACCGGCACGGGTCGAGACCCGCAACTACGTGTGCCCGGGCTTCAATACCAGCTACACGCCCCAGGACGTCAACCAGACCACCTGGTTCGCTTCCGGGGAGCTGTTGCGCAAGTGGAAGCAGGTGCAGGCCTCGGTCCGCTACAACCGCTTCGAAGGCCTCGGCGGCGTCGGCAACACCACGATCAACGACACGCTCACGGCTCGCGTGCGCTGGCAGCCCGCGCGCCACTGGGACGTCATCGTGCGCGGGGGCTGGCTGCGTCGCGTGCAGAACGCCGCCCGCAACCCCACCACCGGGGTTCGGGTCAACACCGAAACGACCACCTGGACCCTCGCCGGGACCATCCGCCGTCAGCTGGCCAGGCGACTGAGCGTGAGCCTGGACGCGACCTACCGGAACCAGGACCAGGACGAGAAGGTCTCGAATCCGCAGGGGAGCCCGCTCGTTCCCGGTCGCTTCCGCGGCTCCTTCGAGGCTTGGCGCGTCTTCGCGGGCATCCGCTACGAACTCGAACCCTTCCGCTACTAGGCCCGGACGACAGGCCTCCCGATACAGGACTCCAGACCAGGACCCAGCACGATGAACCTCGATCCCGGACTCCAGCTCGACCTCTTCGGCGCTCTGCAGCGTCGCCTGACGCTGATCGTCACCGTCGTCGGTGGCGCGCTCCTGGCCTCGTACTGGCTGGCGATGGCCCTCCCCAACTACTACGAGAGCTCCGCGACGATCTTCGTCGAGCCCCAGGCGATCAACAAGCAGCTCGTCGAGTCGGGAGTCGCCAGCTACGACCTCGGGTACCGGCTCAGCCTGATGACGGCCCAGATCCTGAGCCGCCCCCGTCTGTCCCGCGTGATCGACAAATTCGACCTCTACGAGGACGAGTCGAAGACCCTGCTCCGCGAGGAGGTGATCAACCTCATGCGCGAACGCATCGCGGTGATGCCGGTGGAGCAGGCCATCGCGGAGCGGAACACGCGCTCGCGTCGGGACACACCCGACCTGAACACCTTCATGGTCAGCTTCACCCACAAGGACCCGGTGATCGCCGCCGACGTCGCCCAGCAGCTGGCCAACGACTTCCTGCAGCAGCACATCGAGGAGCGCGTCGAGATGACGCGGAAGAGCCTCGAGTTCATCGAGAGCGAGCTGGCTCGGCTCAACGCCGAGCAGGCGACCGTGCAGGACCAGATCACCGAGGTGAAGAACGCCAACGCCGGGCGCCTGCCCGAGGACCAGATGGCGAACCAGCGGGTTCTCGATCGAACCCTGTCCGAGCTTCGCGAGGGACACCGCGTGCTCGACGCCGCGCGCTCGAACAAGGCCTTCTGGGACACCCAGGTGCTCTCGGCAGCAGCCATCAGCGACCCCCGCGACGACGCCAGTCCCGTGCGCCGCCTCCAGATCCTGGAGCTCCAGCTCGCGGAGTACCGGGCCCGCGGCTTCACCGACCGGCACCCGGACGTGATCCGCGCCGAGCAGGAGATCCAGGAGGTGCGGCAGCAGGTCGAGGCGCTCGAGGACGACGAGTCCGAGAGCCACACGCCGACCGTCGCGCAGCAGAACGCCGAGGCCCAGCGCGAGCGTGCGGCCCTCGAGGTGGAAATGGCCGCCAAGGAGGTCGAGCGGCTTCGGGCGTCCGCGGACGAGATCGAGCGGCGCCTGGCCGAGACACCCAAGGTGGCCGACCAGCTCGGTCGCCTCGAGCAGCGCTCCACGCAGCTGGCCGACAACGTGAAGCTCTTCGCCCAGCGCCAGCACCAGGCCAAGGTCCAGGTGGACGTCGAGCGGCGTCAGCTCGGCGAGCAGTTCCGGATCCTGGAAGCCGCCTTCCCGGCGCCCACGCCGAGCTCGCCCAACCGCCTGCTCATCATCGTCATGGGACTGTTGATGGGGCTCGCCTTCGGCTTCGGCGCGGCCGTGCTGATGGAGGCGACCGACAGCTCCTTCCGGTCGATTCGCGACACCCAGAGCACGCTCAGCATCCCGGTCCTCGGCGCGATCCCCTCGATCGTGCTGGAGTCGGATCGTGCCGCCACCCGCCGGAAGAACTTCCGCCAGCTGGTCGCGGCTGCGGTGGTGGTCGTCTTCTGTCTGGTGGGTGGGGCCGCCACCTACATGTACGTGAACGGGCTTCCGGGTTGGCTGAGTGGAGGCGCGGAGACCCCGGAGACCCAGGAAGAACCCGTGAGCGAGGAAGCCTGAGAGAGGCCGTCGAGTCCAGGATCATGTACTGCGAGCACTTCGGATTTGCCAAGCGTCCCTTCGAGCTGACGCCCGACCCGTCCTTCCTCTTCCTGGGAGAGGCGCATCGGGAGGGGCTCGCGACGCTCGTCTACGGCGTCCAGTCCGGCAAGGGCTTCGTGCTGATCACGGGTGAGGTCGGGACCGGCAAGACGACCCTGCTCCACGCCCTGCTCGGCCAGCTCGACTCGTCCACCGCCTGCGCCTTCATCTTCAATCCGAAGCTCGAGCCCCTGGACTTCTTCCGCATGCTCTTCGAGGAGTTCGGGATCGAGTCCCCGGGGCACACCAAGGCCGAGTATCTGCTGGCCCTCAACAAGTTCCTGATCGAGCGATTGGAGAAGGGCGAGCCCACCCTGCTCATCATCGACGAGGCCCAGAACCTGTCCGCCGAGATGCTCGAGGAGATCCGGCTGCTCTCGAACCTCGAGACCCCGACTTCGAAGCTCATTCAGATCATGCTGGTCGGCCAGCCGGAGCTGAAGGAGCTGCTGGCGCGACCCGAGCTGCGGCAGCTTCGACAACGGATCGGATTGCGGCATCATCTCAGGCCCTTCGACGAGAAGGAGCTCGCCGAATACGTCAACGAGCGCCTCGCCCGGGCCGGCTACACCGGGGGATCCCTCTTCCGGAGGGGGGCGCTCAAGGAGCTGTACGCTGCGACGGGTGGGACGCCGCGGCTGGTCAACGGTGTCTGCGATTCGGCGCTGTTGCTGGCCTACTCGCGGGAAAAGCGCCAGCTCGACGCAGGTCTGATCCGGGAAGTAGCCGAAGAGATGGAGCTACCGACGCGTGGCAGCGACTCCCAGGGAACCGGGGGGCCGTCGCGCGGTGACGAAGGAACGAAGCCGCGGAGAGGATGGTTGGGTCTCTTCCGCTGAGTCGCGGAGGAGATCAGGGGAGCACCGATGGCGAAGGTATACGAAGCACTGAGACGCGCCGAGGAAGAGCGCAAGCGGAAGGTGTCCGGTGACGTCGCGCCGGCCCCGGCGGTCGACTGGGACCCGACGCCCCAGACCGCGCCGAAGCCTCCGCGTCGCATCTCGAGTCTCCTCGGCCTGGGCGGGAAGCGCCCGGACCGCGGGATCACCGCGGCGGATGCCAACAAGCGTCGGATCGCGCTGCTGGAGCCTGATTCCTTCATCGCGGAGCAGTTCCGCACCCTTCGCAGCCGCATCGACTCCATGGCCGCCGAGGCGCCCATCAACACCATCGCCATCACCAGCGCCAACGCAGGGGAGGGCAAGAGCAACGTCGCCATCAACCTCGCGATCGTCACCGCGATGAGCGTCGATCGTCGCGTGCTCCTGATCGACTGCGACATGCGCCGGCCGACCATCTACCGCTCGCTCGGCGTGGAGGGGCAGAACGGGCTGGCGGAAGTGCTGATGGGGCGCTGCAGCGCCGACGAGGCGATCGTGAAGCTCGAAGGCACCAGTCTCGACGTGATGGGCGTGAGGCTGCAGCCGCAGAATCCGTCGGAGCTGCTGGCTTCGAGCGAGATGGGGCGGCTGCTCGGAGACCTGTCGGAGCGCTACGACCGCATCATCCTGGACACGCCGGCCACGCTCGGGCTGCCCGACTCGAAGATCGTCGCGGGTCTGAGCGACGCCTACCTGATGGTGGTCCGCGCCGGAGACACCGCGCGCGAGGACGTCGAGTCCGCGCTCGAGGTGCTGGATCGACGCCGCGCGGTCGGAGTCGTCCTGAACGGCGCCGAGATGGGCCACGAGCGCTACGCGTACTATTGATCGCAGCGGCGCCGGGGCGCGAGCCCCGTAGCGACGTCGTGACGAGGGAATCTTGGAAGCGCTGCAGATCGTGACGCTGCTGGTCGTCGCCGCCGGGGTCTCGGCCCTCTCGACCCCGGGTGCCGGGCGTCTGGCGATCGCGCTGGGCGTGGTCGACATCCCCGATCCGCGCAAGGTGAACCTGCGGCCCAACATCCCGTTGATGGGCGGGCTGGCGGTCGCCGTCGGCTGTGCGGCCGGCCTGGTGGCA